>JAJZBP010000065.1 GCA_021798855.1 Bacillota bacterium | reverse complement strand
ATTTTTCCCCCACTTCCCCCCGCTCCCCGAACCCCCGCTCCCCGAGCGCCTGTTGCCGCCAATAATCCAGCAGATCCTCCATCGTCCGCTCGAAGGGGATGGTCGGTTCCCAGCCGGTCCGCTCGTGAAAACGCCGGAATTCCCCCAACAACACCGGCACATCCGATGGCCGCAGCCGGTCGGGGTCCTGTTGGACGGCGAAGGGCACCCGGCTCAAACCCTGCAGCAGGCGCACCACCTCGCCCACGGTGTGGGCTCGCCCGCTGCTGATGTTGTAAACCTCCCCCGGTTCTCCCTCGGTCGCGGCCAGGTGGTACGCCCGCACCACGTCCCGCACATCGGTGAAGTCCCGCGCCGCCTCCAGGTTGCCGACCCGCAGGACCGGCTCCCGCCGTCCCCGTTCGATTTCCGCCACCTGCCGGGAAAAGTCGGCGGTCATGAAAAATCTTCCCCGCCGCGGTCCCGTGTGGTTGAAGGTTCTGGTTCGGACCACCGGCAACCCGTAACTGCGGAAATACTGGTAACCCAAGCAATCCTGGGCCACCTTGCTCACCGCGTAGGGGGACAGCGGCCGCAGGGGATTGGTCTCGGTGATGGGCAACTCTTCCGGATGAACCAACCCGTACTCCTCCGAAGAGCAGGCGACCTGGATGCGCGCAGCCACTTTCAGGCGACGCAAGCCTTCCAGCAGGTTAAGTTGTCCCAGCACGTTGGTCACGATGGTTTCCTGGGGCGCGTTCCAAGACGTCGGCACGAAGCTCTGCGCCGCCAGGTGAAAGACCAACTCCGGCTTCGAACGGGCCAACGCCTCCTCCGTGGAAAGCGGGTCCCGCAGGTCCCCGTAAAGGAGCCTGACCCTATCCACGCATCCGGCCAAATTCTCCAGAGGGCTGCGCCGGCGCACCAGCCCGTAGACTTCATACCCCTTGGCCAACAGGTATTCGGCCAGGTGACTTCCCGCAAAACCGCTGATCCCGGTGATTAAGACCCGCAATAACCCAACCCCTTCCCTGGCAGAGCCAAGCCGTCTCTTGCGTTGCGGAACTTTCCCGCTTACGGTTAATATCTTATGTAAAGAATACCGAACCGTGAGCGTTCCGCAGCCCACCCGCGGCCCCCGCGCCGCCCCCCCGTCTTGCCTCCGATAACGAAAGGAGGCCCCAAAACTTGCCCCTCAAACTCGGCGCCGTATTCGTCAATTTCCGGCGACCCGACCTGCTCCTGGCCGCCTTGAACAGCCTCGAGACCCGACATCGCCTCAAGCTTTGCCTGGTGGACAACGCCGCCGGCGAGCTTTCCCTGGCCGCCGCTTGGAATCGTGGGATCGAATCCGCCATCTCCTGGGGCGCCGACTGGATTCTGGTCGCCAACGACGACATCCTCTTCCATCCCTGCACCGTTGACCACCTGGTCGAGCGGGCCGTAGACCGCGCTTACGGCTTTCTCTGCCCCGTGGACGTCAAAAAAGAGTTCGGCCTCGGCCCGGCGGATCTGTCCGCTCTGGCCACCCCGACCGACGGTGAAGACCGCCAGGCCGCCGACTACGCCTGCTTTCTCCTCAGCCCCGACCTCTTCCACGCGGTCGGCCCTTTCGACGAAAACTTCCGGCCGGCCTACTTCGAGGACTCGGATTACAACCTCCGCCTGGGGTTGGCCGGCACACCGGCCATGCTGACCACTTACGCGCCTTTCTTCCACCACTGCGGCGGCGGCGGCGGAATTTCGGCGGCAGCGGCGGCCCGCAACCGGCAATATTTTGTGACCAAGTGGAAACCGGTCGTCCCCTGGGCGGAGAACTTCGTGTGATTTGAGGAGGGGGGGCGCGCCGGCGCGCCCCCCCCTCGTTTTCCGGCAGGTCTTTCTCACCCCTCCGCCAGCAGATCCAGGTACGCCCCGGCCACCCGCGGCCATGCGTTCCTCTGGGCATAAACGCCGGCCCTTGCCACCAGATCCCGGCACAAATCCGCGTCATCCCGCAGTTTCCTGATCCCCGTCGCAATGGTCTCCGGCCGGCAATCCGCGATCTTCCAAACCTCCCGCTCCAACCCGGAAAAGTAAACGGCATCGCTGGTCATCACCGGGCGGCGGGCAACCAGACTGTCGCAGGCCTGCATGGAGGTGGAAACCGACGTTCCGTGCCGGCTGTAGGGCAAAACGATCAGATCGACCGCCCCTTGTCGATATCCCAAGCGGTCATCCGGCACGGGCAGGTGGGAAAACACCACATTCCCGTGGGTATTGCCTTCCGGTTTCCCCCGCGGCAGATTCAATTCCCGGTAAACCTCATCCACCGCACCCGGATTGACCGGGTGGATGGATGCCTGAATGTATCCAGACACTTCCGGCAGGGATTGCAGAGCCCGGACCAGGTTGGCAATGCCCTTGTGGGCGGCGGCGAAACCGAAAAAGCCGACCGTGAAGCGTTGCTGCGGCAGGTCCAGTTCCGCTCGCACCTCCTCCGGCGAAACTCCCCAGTCCCGGTAAACCAGACAGCCCATGGGAATTATCCTCAGGCTGGATTCGTCCGGAGGCGGCGCCGATTGCAACAGGTTCTCTCTGGCCTCGCGGGAGTGGACCACCAGTTTTGCTCCGGCCTGAAACAGGAAAAGGTGCTGGGCGCCCATCCAGCCGCCGAGGTCCGTGTTGTGCATGGTAATCGCCAGGGGAAGCCCACTTTTCCCCAAAGCCCCCAGCACACCCAGCAGGTTGAAATAGTACAGGCCGTATTCATGCTGCAGCAAAACTCCGTCATATTTCTGTTCCGCCAAGAACCGGCGGACCGAACCTGGACCGGTGGCCACGTCACCGGCGACACCCAGGGCTTCCAACCCTCCCCGCAGGTTGCGGGTGTAACAGGCTATCCCGCACGGGCGACCCCAACTCGGACAAACCAGCAGAATACGCACTGGTTGATTTCCCCCCAAACGGTGTACGGGTGCGTCAAACCACTACAAGTTTATGTGGCCGCCCGTTTTTGGTTACGAAAATCGCCGCTTACGGTAACCATTCGCCTTCCCATTACATAATTAAATTTCGGGTTTGAAAAAAAACGCCCCAAAAAAGACGAAAGGTAGTGGTAGCGGCTTGTCCGCCACTTGGACCCACCAGTTCCCCTTGACCTTTCCCCCGCCGCGGCGGGACCTCGGCTTGGTTTACGATGCCGCGGCCAACAACACCGTCCTTTTCGGCGGGGTGACCACGAGCGGTGGGGTCGTCGCCAGC
The DNA here is from genome assembly GCA_021798855.1 of Bacillota bacterium. Classification (GTDB taxonomy): domain Bacteria; phylum Bacillota; class Sulfobacillia; order JAJZIM01; family JAJZBP01; genus JAJZBP01. The sequence continues at coordinate 6,581 of JAJZBP010000065.1, read as the reverse complement.
GGTGTCCTCGGCGACACCTGGACCTGGAACGGCAGCGACTGGCGCCAGCGGTTTCCCCTCACCTCACCGTCGCCTCGCTATGGTCACGCCATGGTCTTCGACGTGTTCACCAACAACGTGGTCCTCTTCGGAGGAATAAGCAGCTCCGGCGTCATCCTGAACGACACCTGGACCTGGGACGGCGTCAATTGGGCGCAAAAGTTTCCGGCGACGTCCCCCCCGGCCCGTTTCAACCCCGGCATGGCCTACCACCGCGCCGGCGGCCTCGTCGTCCTCTTCGGCGGGGCAAACCTTCTCAACCTGAGCGGCCTCGACGATACCTGGACCTGGGACGGCGCCGATTGGACCAGGCGTTTTCCGGTCACCTCTCCTCCCGCCCGTTACGCGCCCGCCACCGCCAACCACACTCCCAGCAAAAAACTGGTTCTCTTCGGCGGAGTGGGCGGATCGGGAGACCTGGGCGACACCTGGACCTGGAACGGCTTGGACTGGAAGCAAGAATTCCCCGCCGTCTCCCCGGCGGCGCGGGAATACGCGTCGGCGACCTACGACGGCGCCGGCGGCAGCGTGGTTCTCTTCGGCGGCACAACCGAATCCGCCGTTTTCTTCCAAGACACCTGGACCTGGAACGGCTCCGAATGGACGCAAGAGTTCCCCGCGATTTCTCCGTCACCCCGCGCCGCTTTCGGTCTGTCCTACGATGGGCCGAGGGTCGATTTGGTGCTCTTCGGCGGAGAGAGCCCGACCGGTAGCCCCCTCGATGACACCTGGACGGGGACGGTTTCATCGTCCTACCTGGTGACGGTGACCGCTTCCCCCGGCATCCTCCCGGCCAACGGCGTGACCACTTCGAAGGTCACCGCCACCGTCCTGGACACCGCGGGGACGCCGGCGGCGGGGATTTTCGTCACCTTTAGCACCACCGTGGGGTTGCTGACCGCTCCCACCACCAGGGTCACCGACGTCGCCGGTCAGGTCACGGATACAATCGCCTCCCCGCTGGCGGGCACGGCCACCGTGACCGCCACCGTGCTCGGCACAGCGTTCGCCGCACACGTCGACGTCACCTTCCTCCCCACCTTCGCCGAGTTTGAGCTTTTGGTCGAAAGATGGCTAACCTTTTGGGCCTTCAGCACCTGCCGGCCGTGCCCACCTCCATCCGCCCCCTGAGGAGGCCGAGGCAATTGCGTCTCACCATCGCCGGACCCTTTTTCGATGCCTCCGGTTACGCCCAGGCCAACCGCATTCTGGCCAACGGTCTCCTCCGGGCGACCGTTGACGTGCGCATCCTCCCCATGGACGGCAACCGGGTTCCCGCGGGTATGTCAACGGAGGAAGAGGCCAACTGGCGCTCCCGGATGGTTTCCACACCGCCCGCGGACGAACCGGTCGTTTACAGCGGCCTTCCCGAAGGATACTTTCAACCGGGTCGCGGGTGTCCAGCCGTCGGTCTGACCATGTTGGAATCAGACCGCATTCCGCAGGCCTGGGTGCGGATCTGCAACCGGATGGACCAGGTATGGGTGCCGTCATCCTTCAACGCCTCTACCTTCGCCGAATCCGGCGTGTACGCCGAAAAGCTCCGGATTCTCCCCTTGGGGGTGGATCCGGAGCTTTTTTCCCCTTCCGTCCCGGCTTATCCCCTGGACACCGGAGGCAAATTCGTCTTCGCCTCCGTATCCGAATGGGTGCCCAGAAAAGGCCAGGACATCCTCCTGCGGGCGTATCTCAACACGTTCACCGCCGCCGATCCCGTGCTCCTCGTCCTCAAGACTTACGACGGCCACCTGGCCGACCCCGGCGGTGGCCAGGTTCGGCGGAGGGTGGCCGCCTTGGAAAAAGAGGTGGGCCCCGCCTCCGGAGCGCCCGCGGTCCATCTGATCACCGAACCGCTTCCCGCTTCCCAACTCCCCGGTCTCTACACCTTGGCCGACTGTTTCGTCCTGCCCACCCGGGGGGAAGGCTGGTGCCTGCCGGCCCTGGAGGCCATGGCCTGCGCCCGTCCGGCCATCCTCACCGCCTGGTCCGCTCCCCTCGACTACCTTAATCCGGAAAACAGCTATCCACTGCCGGTGGAAAAGCTGGTGCCCGTACTCCCTTGCAACCATCCCACCGACGGCGTCTATTCAGGCTCCCGTTGGGCCGAACCGAGTCTCCAGGCCCTCTGCCAACTCCTGCGCCACGCCTGCGACCATCGGACGGAAACCGCCGCCAAGGGGAAACGAGCCAGAGCCGACGTTTTGTCCCGGTTCACCGTGGGACACACGGCCGCCTTGGCCAAACGTTATCTCGACGAAGCCTCCCGCCGGGGATCCGGCGAAATAATCAATGTTCCGCAAAAGCTGAATGTTTCGGACGACACTCCGGCAAAATAAACGCGGGGGGTGTCACATGTCCATCAAGACAAAAGAAGGCTTGGCGCAAAAAATCCGCCGGGCCGTGCACCGCGACGAACAAAAACGTTCCGGTTTTAAACGCGAGTTGAACACCTGGCAGCTCAGCATGCTCACCCTGGGCGGCATTATGAGTTCCGGCCTTTTCCTGGCCGGCGGAACGGCCATCCGCCGCGCCGGTCCATCGGTCCTGCTCACCTATCTTTTCGGCTTTCTCCTCATGGCTTTCGAAATGATCGCCCTGGTCGAAATGACCGCCTCCGACCCGGTCCCCGGTTCCATTTACGTCTATGCCGACCGGGCCCTGGGCCAGCGGTGGAGTTTCACCATGGGCTGGGTCTTCTGGTTCTCCAGTCTCACCACCATGTCCACCGAAGTCACCGCGGCCGCCCTGTTCAGCCAGTATTGGTTTCCGGCCGTCCCGATTTGGTTCTTCAGCCTCGCGTACACCCTGCTGGTGGTGGTGGTCAACCTGCTGAGCGTCCGGGGGTACGCCGAAATTCAACAGTGGTTTTCCATCGTCAAGGTGGTGGCCGTCGGCCTGTTCATCCTGTTGGGGGGTGCCTACTTCCTGAGCCTGTTCGGTCATCCGCCTTCACCCTACCTGACGCACAGTCCGGGCGGTTTCTTCCCGGCGGGCTTGGCCGGACTGGCCGGCAGCCTTCCCCTGATCATGTACGGTTACGCCGGCACCGGTTCGATCAGCCTGGCCGCCGCCGAGACGGTGAAGCCACGACACACCACCCCGGCCACCCTGCGCAGCGTGATCATCACCGTCGGTCTCCTCTACCTGGGATCGGCCCTTCTCCTCACCAGCATCTTCCCCTGGAACGTCTCGCCCACCCATAGGAGTCCCTTCGTTTTCGCCCTGCACCGGATGGGCATCCCTTACGCCGGCGCCGTCTTCAACTTCGTGATCATCACCGCCGTCCTCTCCAGCATGAACGCCGCCCTGTACGGGGTGGGCAGGATGCTCTATTCCCTGGCCAAGGACGACCAAGCCCCCCGTTGGTTTGCCCACCTCAACACCCGCAGCATTCCGCAGCGCGCCATCCTGGCCAGTTCCGTCTTTCTCGTCCTGGGCGTGATCCTGGCCTTCCTTCTCCCCCGACAGGCTTACGTCTTTTTATCCACCGGGACCGGCACCATGGGAATGCTCATTTGGATTTTCATCATCGCCTCCCAGATCCGCTACCGGGCAGGCATCAAGGATCGCTTGGCGGTCCGTACGCCGTGGTTCCCCTGGCTGTCCTGGATCGCCATCGCCGGGATCGTCGTCGTGTACGTCGGCGCCCTGGCCGTACCCGACGAGGCCATCGGTCTCGCCGGTGGGCTGGGGATCTCGGCCCTCTTCCTGGTGGCCTTCAGCGTGGTCAAGAAGATCCGCAGCGCCTGACGGAAACCTCACCCGCGGTGACCACGCAGCAAAATGAACCCGGAAACCGTGTCCATGCCCGTGACCGGAATCTCCTCCACCACGCCGTCACCGGTCAACGCGTAATAGCCGGACCGGTCCATAGTCAGATTGCCCACCTCCAACGTCCGTTCGGCGCCCCCCCACAGTTTCAACCGGAGCCGCAGCGCCGGCCTGGCCAAACCGAAGGCGGCCAAGCCCGCGCCGCCGGTTCGCGCCATTTTCGTTCCCCGCACCGCGGACAGATCCGCCAGAAAAGCGTCCACCGTCCGCCCGGACAACGGCTTACCCCCCGCTTCCCGCCAACCGCTTCCGGCCCGCCGAAGGCGCAACGTTTCACCGGCGTAATTCCCCACGATTGCCTCCACCCGGGACGGGACGAAGGCCAGGATCCCCCCGCCGGCGGGCGGCCCTCCTCCCTGACGCAAACCCACCTTCCACTGGAGGTAGAAGGCCCCCAGGAGAGCGGTCACGGCCACCAGCATGATCGTCCGTTTCCAGTTCATCTTCCCGCCCTAACGCCTCTGCCACCAGACGATCCCTCCGGCCGCCAGCATTCCCAGGGGGAGGAAAAGAACCAGAACGTAAAACATGGTCTGCATGGCGGCCACGGGCATGATCAGGGGGGCGGACGCCACGCTGGTCTGGCTCATGGCCGCCAGGTCCTGCTTCGAATGATCAAGCCACCTGACCGTGCGCAAAAACAACTGCTGATTCCCCAGGTTGTTGTAGGCGTTGGTCAGAAAATCCGTATCGGCAAAGACCACCACGTTGCCCCCTCCGGTCAGGTTGCCCAATACGGCCGCCAGGGTGAACGTGCCCTTTTTCTTCCCCAGGACACTGTTCGCTGAAGTCTGGACCAACGGCTCCACGGAGTAGCTCCCCGACCCCGGCAACTTTTCCACCGCCGCCGAGGTGGGGTAATAGGTGGCCGGCACGCCGCTCGTCAGATTCAGGCTGAAAGACGGATATTGGGTCACTTCCGGGGTGGCCGGATCGGCTCCCTTGAGGTTCTCCCCGAAATCCGCCACCGCCCCATTGGAAAGTCGCACACCGTAGGGAAGGAGCAGTGGATTCAAAAAGGTGCCGTTGCCCGGTTCGCTGGTGAAAATCGCCTCGCCGCCCCGCCGCAGGTAAGCGGTGATGGCCCCCCTTTCCGCCGGCAAAAGTCCCGTCGTCGGATCGGCCACCACCAGGACGGCACAATCGGCGGGGATGCCGGGCGCGCCCCCGCCCAACAGGGCCAGGGTCCGCACCCGGAAACCGTCGTTGTTCAAGGCCGCCGCCAGTTGGGAGAGGCCGCCGGACGTCCCGTCGGCCGGGCTTTTTTCCCCATGCCCCGCCAGGAAATAAGCGTAACGCACCGGACCGGTCACCGTGGCCAGGGCGGCGTTGAAGGCGTTTTGGCCGGAGCCCATGTCCAGCAGGGTGTCGCGGCGTTTCCCGTTGGCAAAGACGATGGTTCCGTCCTGCTGCACCCCGAACTGTTGGGCCAGGGATGGATCACGGGCCGGATCGACCACCCGCAGACTGACGAACGGCGAAAACTCCCGGTACTGGGTCAGGAGCATCCTGGCCGGACCACCCTGGCCGGGCCCGTAGAAGGCGTAGATCTTCACCGGTGTCCGCAGTCCCTTCAGGTAGCCCTTGGTGGCCGCCGATAGGGTGTAATAGTGCCCGCTGGAAACGTCCATTTTCAGATTCAGACCGGCGGCCACCGCGTTGACCAGAATCAGGAGACCCACCAGCGCCGCCACCGAAATTCCCGTGTTTGCTCCCTGACGAAACAGCCTTCCCGTCCTCCCCCTCATCGCCAACGCCTCGTTTCCAGGTAAAAGGCGGTCAGGGCCAGGAAGCCCACGGTCACGCTCAGGTAAAAGACCAGGTCTTTGGTTTCCACCAATCCCAGGGCCATGGATGAAAGATGCCCGCCCAACCCGAGGTAGGAAAGAAACAGACCGAGGGGGGGACCGATGGCCAGACTGACCCGGGAAAGCCCCCACATGACCAGGAGAACCACGAAACTCAACAGGCCGGCCACCACCTGGCTCTGGGTGAGGGCGGAAAGGAAAAGGCCGACGGCCACAAAGGTGGAGGAGACCAAAACCAACCCCAGATAACCCGACAAAATGGTCCCGACGTCCCCCTGTCCGTACACCAGCATGATCAAGAAATAGATGATGGTCAGGAACAACAGGATGAGGACGAACAGCAGGCTCCCCAGGAATTTCCCCAGGACCAGTTCGAAGTCCCTCACCGGGGAGGTCAGGAGCAATTCCAAAGTGCCCTGGCGCTGTTCTTCAGCCAAAAGACGCATGGTGATCAGGGGACAGACCAAAACGAGCAGGGTGGCGATGTTCTTGAAAGTGTTGTCCGGCATGTCGGTGTTGCCGCTGAAGACCCCCATGGCGAAAAGCCAACCGTTTCCCAGCAAGAAGGCGGCCATCAGGACGTAGGCCATGGGGGTGGAAAAATAGCTGTAAAGTTCCTTGCGCATGATGGTCACGACGTGCGCCAATTTATCCCTCCTCCGTGACGGATTCCGCGTCGCCCCCGAGGACCAACTCCAGGAAAACCCTCTCCAGGGCGGTTTCCTCTTCGGCCATTTCCAGGACGGAATAACCGGCCGCATAAAGGCGTCTTCCCAACTCGGCCCGCACCTGGGATCCGGCCCCCGCCTCCAGGGAACAGGCGATTTCCACCGCCCCGTCCCGCTCACCGCTGGTCGAAACCTCCACCACCCCGGACACCGCCTGCACCAATTCAACGACATC
>JAJZBP010000064.1 GCA_021798855.1 Bacillota bacterium | reverse complement strand
CCGTCGGCCGGGTTTGGGACCTGATCTCCAACAGCTTTAGATTTCCTTGACCGTAAATATCGTTAAAAACGGTAAGCCGGCTTAGGCTATCAACGAAGTTAGTTTTACCGATGGGTTTACCGAATGCTTACACGGGGGCCATGATGCCACCCCGTTGTACCCGATTGCGCACGATGGCTTGAAAGCCCTTTTCTCTCCAATCTTCCGGTTCCTTAGCCAAGAGAGCGAGGACGCTGTCCCGATCCATCTTGAATGCAAGGATATGTTCAGTCAGCCATGCTTCGTCCTCCAAGATGAGGCACCAAGCGGCGTCAACATGGGGGTCAAGCTCGGCGAGTACTGCCTTTTCAACCAACCCTTCGCATACGGCCGTGAGGGAAGCGATGGCCCCCCCGGCGAAGGGTTCGACCAAGATTTTCGGTTTGATAGGGAGGGAACGTAGCCAAGCCCTTATTTCGGGGACCAGCCAGGTTTTGCCGCCGGGATAACGAAAGGGGCTGCGCTGAGGGACGGAAGCCACATTCACAACGTGGTCGAAAGGATCGTCTGTCCTATTTCCCCAGCGCAGTTGCTCCATGACCGCCCCGTGGTGCGACAATTTCAGCCCCCCTTATGGCAAATTATGCCTCTTTTCGGGCAAAAAACAAGGATTTTTTTAATTTTTTCGGTTTGCCGGGCTCGATCAAGGTCGAGGCATCCCCGCTCCACCCTGTCGCGCCAACGAAGACAGGGGCACCGCCCCCGCCGGGGCCGGAATGGAGGGCACGTTCCCTACGCCCGTCACCAGGAAGTGGGCGTTCAACGAGGAAGAGCCGCCTTTTTGTTGCCAGGCGACATCCAAGCGCAGAGGTGCGTTCGTGGCTGCATCCAGGCAGGCGGCGCCGCCGATCTTCCCCAAACCGAACCAGGATGCCAGCCCGTACAAAGAAACGTTCAACGCAAAGGAATTGCCCGGCCGCCCGGCGATCAGGCAGGGGCCGGTGTATCGCCCGCTGCTGCCGGCCAGAAGGGTGCTCCAAGCCGTGTTGAAGGCACCCAAACCCTGCGAGATTTTCGCGGTCGCGTTGTTCGACCCGGTCGAGCCGCCCGGCGACTGCCGGAGGTTCCCCCTCAGGTCCACGAACTCGCCTCCCGGTATGCCGGCGTAATAGTGGTTGCCGGCGTCGATCAGGGCGACCTGTTGCCCGCCGGCGGCACCGGACATGTCGCCGGTCAATTGGTAGTCGCTGGGGTCGTGGTATTCCCCGTCAACCGACAGGGAGGCGGTTGACGGCGCCGTTCGCAGGTGGTAGCTGGATTGGAAAGAATAGTTGCCCAACTTGGCCAGATCCGTCCAGGCCCCGCCGCCGGGCCAGACCGGTTTTGGTCTTCCTCCCGCGGCACCGCACCCAGCGGCCCCAAACAACAACAGGACCGAGGTTAGCGACAAAGCGACGACCCGGGAAACGGCGGTTCGCCATCGCCCCATCTGCAACTTTGGCTGAGTGCTCATTATGCCTCTCCCTTTGGGGACCATGATTTGCGGGAAGGACGCCTGGATAGTTCGCTCTTTCTCCGTCGATTCCTGCGGGACGGTTCCCCTCCGGTCAGTTTTCAACGTTTTTCCGGCGGCACCACCAGCACCGGGCAGGGTGCGCGGCGGACCACCGCGTCGGCCACGCTGCCGATCAGCCAACCTCCCAAACCGGAGCGCCCGTGGGTGCCGATGACCAAAAGACCGCTGGCCAACTCTTCGGCCAGGGCGACGATGGACTTGGGGGCGGAGCCTTGGCGCAGATGAACGACGGCGGAAACCTTCTTTCGCCCGGCCAGAGCGGCGAAGGAACAGAGGATGTCGCGGGCTTCGGCCTCCTCAAGGCGGGAGGCGGAACGTTCACGGCTGCCGGCCACGGTGACCAGGTCGAGATCGGCGCCCAGACGTCTGGCCCAGTTCAGAGCCAGTTGCGCGGCCCTGTGGGAAGTGGAGCTTCCGTCCACCGGAACCAGAATGCGGGAACCGATGGGAGCCATGGGGGGGACGAACAGGCAGGGGCAGGTGGCCCCATGCAGGATGCGGCTGGCGGTGCCCCCCAGCATGTTCCGCTCGTCTTCCGGACGGGAATGGCTGGCCAGAACCAAAGCCTGGGCGCCGATCTCCCCGAAAAGTCGAAACAGGGCGTTTTTGGTTTCCTCTTCGCGGGAAGCCAGGTCTCCTGGCACCTCCAGAAACCAGGTTTTGACGGAAGAAACCAGACCATCGGCTTCCCGTGCCAGCCGCTGGAGGTTTTCTTCGGCCTCAGTAAGGTCTTGCGCTTCGGGATGGTAGACGTGGGCCAGATGGAGGGGAGCCTCCAACCGTTCGGCCAAGGCTATTCCTTCCCTGGCGGCGTGTCGCGAGCCTTTTTGCATAGCCACGGCAACCAGGAGGGGATCGGTCAACAGGAATCTCCTCCTTCGAATTGGGATGGTGTTGAACATCATAGCACAACCGGTCGGTTGGACCTCGGTCGGATGGATGGCTGGCCAAACGGCGGTTCCAAGGGAGGGGCGCACGCGGCGCCGGCGGTGGATCTTGTCAGGGAGTGGTGGAGTGCGGTAGGATGGGGACAGGTGGCAAACAAAAATCGGGGGGAATGGTTTACGTCCGTAAAGCAAGTTCTGGTTTTGGTCCGCAAGCCCCCCGTGGGCGGGAAGGATTCCCTGGAGGCTTTTCGTGTATCCGTGGGTCTTTGGGCCGGTGACACGACGCCGGAAGTTCTCCTTTTGGGGGACGGAGTCTACAACGCTCTGGTCAAAACGGCTCCGGCGGCGGCCAAACGGCCCGTGGCGAGTCGCTTCCTGGCGGAATTGGATCTGTGCGACATCGTCCCCTTGGCGGTGCGGGAGGATTTGGCGGACCGGGGCATTCGGGAGGATGACCTGGTCGCCGGGGTGCGTTTGGTGTCCAGGATGGAGGCCGGTGAATTGATCCAGCGACACGAAACGGTGGTGGCTTTTTGATGGGTGGCACGTTGGTAATCACCTCCCGTCCCCCCGGGGGGGAGGGTTGGGATGACCTGCTCAACCTGGCCGGAGAAGACCTGGACTGGGGTATATTGTTCTATGGCGACGGTGTCTACGGATTGCGCTCCGGCTCGCCGCGGGCGCAAAGCCTGGCGGCCTGGCGCGGTGGACTTCTGGCGGTGGACGCTGATCTGGAGGCCCGGGGGGGCAAGGACGACTTTCCGCCGCGGGTGCGGGCGGTGACTTACGGGCAAATCGTTGAACTCCTCCTGGCGGCGGGCAGGGTCGTTTCGTGGGCCTGACGTGGGTGGAGCGCAAGGGGAAGGAGCGGTGATGACACCTGACGACACCCTGGATGTGCGGGGGGAAGTGTGCCCCTATCCGTCCCTGCGCGCCAGGCAGAAATTGCTGCGGATGGAATCCGGGCAAGTCCTGGAGATCCTGGTGGATCATCAACCGGCGGCCCTCGAGTCAATTCCCGAACTTTGTCGGCGGCAGGGCTGGGATCTCATCCAGGAGAAGTCGGGGGACCACTGGCGCCTTGTGGTGCGTCGGGGATAACGGTGGCCGGCGAAACATACGACCTGATTGTCGTGGGGAGCGGCCTGACGGGAGCGTCGGCCGCTTACGCTTGCGCCGTCAGAGGTTACCGGGTGCTGGTGCTCGAACGTCGGGGAACGGCGGGCCGGCCGGAGGAGGTGGACCTGGCGGCGGTCGGCTTTGAAGATCTGGTTCCCTCCGGCAGTCAGGCCCTGCGTCCGGTAGAGAAACTGGCTTTGGTGACCGGCGGCCGGCGGGATGAACGGGAGTGGGCCGGTTTACTGGTGCGGCGAGGAACGTTGCGGCGGGAGTACCTGGCCGGCGCCGAGGCCGAGGGGGGGGAACTGTGGTTGGGGTGTCGCCGGATCGACTTACGGACGGAAGGCGAGGTGGTCGTTTCGGGTTCCGGCGGCGAACGGGTGGTGTCAGGCAGATTCATCCTGGGAGCCGACGGCGCCGTGTCCGCCGTGGGAAGGGCCGCCGGCGTTCGTCACCGGCGGTTCCTGGCCACCGCCTGGGTGCGGGCGTCCCTCAAAGGGCGCCTCACCGCGCCGGAAATACACCTTGGGCCGGCTTATCCCGGCGGGTGGGCCTGGCTCTTCCCTTGGGAGAAGGAAGTCTGGGCCGGAGTGGCGATGGAGGGACGACCAGGCGAAACTTTGGCATTCTTTTTAGCCGCGACCGGCGGTTTGCTGCGGCGAGGTGGTGATTGCGCTGTGCGCACCGGCATTTTGCCCGGCGCAGAAGGCCTGCCGGCGGCGGCCGGGCGGATTCTCCTGGCCGGGGATGCGGCGGCCGGCGGGCCGGGGCGGCGGACGGACTTCGGAGTGGCGAGCGGCAGGCTGGCCGGAGGAATGGTGGCCGCGGCCCTGGCCGAGGGAATGGATGTCGCCCGGCTGGCTCAGGGATACGCCGCCCGTCTGGAACGGTTGGCGGATCCTGCCGCCATTTGGCAAAAATGACGGCGGTGATTTTTCGCGCCGCCTCTCTGAGCCGGTTTTCAGCGCCGCATCCTGCTCCCGGTTGTTTGCGGACGGAAGGGGGAAAGCTATGAGGGCTTCGGTGACTGCCAAAAAACAAGGGGGAACCGGCTTTGAACAGCGAGCGCAAAGAGCATTTCCGCCAACTCCTGCTGGCCGAGCGAGCGATCCACCAACGGCTGAATGAGGGTGAGATGGGGTTGGACCGGACCCTGAAGGAATCGGTGGGGGAACTGTCGGCGCTGGACAACCACCCGGCGGATCTGGGGTCGGAAACCTTCGAGCGGGGAAAGGATCTGGCCCTGTTGGACGGGGTGAAATCGTCTCTGCGCCGGACGGAGGAAGCCCTGACCAGGCTGGAAGAGGGCCGCTACGGTTGGTGTGAGGTCTGCGGCCAACCGATCCCGGAAGAACGCCTCGAAGCCATGCCCAGCACGACCCTGTGCCTCGCCTGTCGGCGGCGTTTGGAACAGGAAGCGCCGGCGGGACGACCGGTGGAGGAGCAGGTTTTGGGTGTGCCCTTCCGCCGGGGATTTTTGGACGGTACGGGCAGCATCGAGTTCGACGCCGAGGATTCCTGGCAGGCGGTGGCCAGGTACGGCGCCTCCGATGGTCCCCAGGACGAGCCGCCGGCCATCGGTTATGGTGATGCCTACCTGGATTTCCGGGAACGGATCGGGGGAGTGGAAGCCGTGGAGGAGTTCCCGGACGAACGGGGGGCGCCCCCTTGAACCGGGGTTTGGTCGGGCGCGGGCGGGCTGCCGCTTCGTTTTCGGGGCGCCGGACTAATCAACAGCACACCTCCGGCCCCAGAGTCCGATGCCCACTTGTTGCTCGGGTCGGTGAGACATGGTAAACTGGCCGCGATGAAAAACCTGTCGCTCACTCTTTTTATTGCAGCCCTTGTTTTTGCGGCCGATCTGGGCACCAAGGCCTACGTCGTAGCGACGATGCGCCTTGGGGAATATCATTGGATCATTCCCGGATTCTTTCGGATCGCCTATACCCGCAATTCCGGAGGAGCCTTCAGCCTTTTGCCCAACGCCGAATGGCTCTTCCTCGGAGCCGGTTTTTTGGCGGTGGTCTTAATTTTATGGTACGGCAGTCGCGCCCGACACCGGGCGACCCGAGTGGCTTTGGGCCTCGTCTTGGGAGGAGCCGCCGGAAACATGGCGGACCGTGCCGAGAGCGGCAAAGTGGTTGACTTCCTGGATTTCCGTTTCTGGCCGGTGTTCAACCTGGCCGACGCGGCCGTGGTGGTCGGGATCGTGCTCCTCGTCTGGCTGACCCTGACCGGAAAGGAGGAACGGCGCGACGACGGATAAAACGGAAGGGTTCGTCTCCGTACATGCGCCCGTCGCCTGGAGCGTGGCGCAGGCGGCTTTGCCGCCGAGGACCGTCGGCGAGGGCAAGGAACAGACCTCAAGCGTGGCGCAGGCACCACCTGTGGCGCCGAGGACCGTCGCCGAACCCTCCGACGCCCAGTTCGCCGCTGGGAGCGGCTCCCGTGCTATACCGGAAGTTTATCTGGTGGCGGAGGATGGGGAAGGGGAGCGGTTGGATGCTTTCCTGGCGGGCGCCGCTTCCCCCTCCCGTTCCTTCCTGCAGGGTCTGATCAGGGAGGGCCACGTCCAGGTCAACGGACGCAAAGCCAAAGTCGCCCAGCGCCTCCGATCCGGCGACCGGATCACGGTGGTCATGCCTCCACCGCGGGAAAACACCCTCGCGGCCGAGGCTCTCCCCCTGGAGATCGTTTACGAGGATGAGGTTCTCCTGGTGGTCAATAAACCCAAGGGTATGGTGGTTCATCCTTCCGCTGGCCACCAGCGGGGAACACTGGTGAATGCGCTCCTGTCGAGGCTGGGGGACGTTTCATGCGTTGGGGGCGCCCTGCGCCCGGGGATTGTGCATCGGCTGGACAAGGATACGAGCGGCCTTCTGATGGTGGCCAAAAACGACGAGGTGCACCTTTGCCTGAGCGACCAGATCAAAAAGCGGACGGTCAAGCGTGAATACCTGGCCCTGGTGCACGGGGTTCCAAGTCCGGACGAGGGGCTCCTCGAAGGCGGGATCGGCCGCCATCCCACCAAACGGGCCCGGATGGCTGTGGTGGAAGGGGGCCGCCCGGCGGCCACCGCTTTTCAGGTGGAGGAGCGTTTTGCGGCCTATGCCCTCCTGCGCTTGACCCTGCGAAGTGGGCGCACCCACCAAATCAGGGTTCATCTGGAAGCCTGGGGTTTTCCGGTGGTGGGGGATCCGCTGTATGCCCGCCGGGAAAACAATCTGGGGTTGACCGGTCAGGCTCTGCACGCCCAACGGCTGGCCTTCGACCACCCAACCACCGGACAAAGGCTGGAATTCGAAGCGCCGCCGCCGGAGGACTTTCGGGTGGCCTTGGAGGAACTGCGCCGGTCAACCTGATCCCGCCCAAACCGAATTGATGCTCCTGCTGAACACGCCGGGCGGTCCTATTTGTCGGCGGGGATCAGGCCTTCCTCCCGTAACCTACGGACCACCGCCTCCCCCTGTCCGGTGACCACGAAAACCTCTTGGGCCGCGCCGCCGCTGCGGGCGATCAGGCGCAGGCCGCTTTCGGTGGGGTATTGTAGGGAAAGTCCGGTGCTGCCGCCCTTCTTCGGTTTGATGACCCCGGGCAGGACGGCGTCCACCTCCGGAAAGGAAGCGATCTTCTCCAGCCGAGAACGAACGGCGCTGAGCACGTGGTGGCGGACTTTGATTTTCTTAGGCCGGTACTTGGGCAAAGCTTGAAGCCTCCTTTCACCAGATCCAAAGCGGCGTCCCCGTGAAACCCCATCCATCCGATTCGCCGGTTTTTTTTGGTGTTTCGGCGGACCGGCGACGGCTCAAACCACATTGTCAATACCGCTCATAAACGGGGTCCAAGCGCATAGTTTTTCTGCAGAAGGGGACACAAGCCGGAACAGCAAAGCGGAGGGAGGCAAAGGGATGAAAAGCAACTGGGGACGCAAGGACGCAGTGGTCAGGGTTCCGGCATCGCCCAGGGTTATGGCGGGCCTGCTCCTTTTGGTCGCTTTGGCCGTGGCTTACCACGGAGCCATTGCCGGCACCCTGCAGGCCGAGTTCCAAAGTTGGTTCGGCGTGAGCGGGTTGAACCAAAGTATCGCGCCCAGCGTTGCGGCCGTCGGTTCGGGAAGCCTGCCGGGCGGATTTGCCGCCTGCAACGGCTCGCTGGACCAGATCAGCGCCGCGGCCACCACCGGGGACTGGGCCACGGCGGACGCCGCCATGGCGGTCCTGGAGAACACCTGGAACCTGCTGTCGGAGAGGCTGGCCGCCGCCGGCACCCACACCGGAACCATCAACGGGGTTTCGGCCGAAATCGGCGACCTGAGTGCCCAGGTGAGCCAGCGCAACCTTTCGGGCACCAAAGGCGACGTCAACCTGATCAAGGCCAACCTGCGCACGGCCGGCCGGGAGTATGCCGCCGTCGAGGCTCCCAGTTTCAGTCGGATCCAGGCAACGGTTGACAATCTGAACCAAGCCGTGGCCGCCAGGGATTGGAACACGGTGCAAAAGGACGCGGCCATTTTATCAAAGTACGTTCAGACAATTCAACAGGGTTTTTGATTTAGCGTTGTTTCCTCCTCCCCTGGTGCGGTATAATCGCCCGGGGGGAGGCTGATTATGCTAAGTTGTGGAATCGTCGGCCTGCCGCTGACGGGGAAGACCACTTTTTTTCGGTTGCTTACCGGCGTCTCCCAGGGGGGACGAGGAGAGGCGCCGGGCAAAGGAGTGGCCAAGATCCCGGACCGGCGGGTTTCTTTTTTGGCTGGAGTATATCTGCCCAAGAAAACCACCCACGCGCAGATCGAATTCGTCGATGTGCCGGGGTTTGCTCCGGGAACCGGGCAGGGCGGGCGTTTTTTAGCCGAAGCGCGGGAAGTAGATGCCTTGGTTCAGGTGCTGCGGGCCTTCCCCTTGGGGGGGGAGGAAGCCGACCCGTTGGCCGACTTGGAGGCCATTCATTTGGAGTTGGTCCTGGCGGACCTGGAATTTCTGGAGAAGAGACTGGAGCGGGGCAGGGGAAACAAAAAGGCGAGGCCGGTTGAAACCGCTTTGTTGGAGCGGTGCCGCTCGGCGCTGGAAGACGGACGGACCATCCGGTCCCTGGGGTTTTCCCCCGAGGAGGAAAGGGAATTGGCCGGCTATGCCCTTTTGACGGAAAAACCCTACCTGGTGGTGGCCAACGTGGCGGAGGAGGGCTTCCGGCGGGGGGATTATCCGGGGCGGGACCAGTTGCGGCAGCGTGCGGAAGGGGCGGGGTTGCCTTTCTTGGAGACCTGCGCCCAACTGGAGGAGGAAATTCAGGAACTGCCGGCGCAGGAGCGGGAAGAATTCTTGCGCGACCTGGGCGTGGCCGAGTCCGGCATCGAACGCGTGGCCCGCGGCGTCTACACCCACCTGGGCCTCATGTCTTTCCTGACGGCCGGGGAGGACGAGGTGCGCGCTTGGACGATCAAGAGCCGAACCGCAGCCAAGGAGGCGGCTGGCAAGATTCACTCGGACATCGAGCGCGGCTTCATCAGGGCGGAAGTGGTGGCCTTCGACGACTTCGTCGCCGCCGGGAGCCTGGCCGGCGCCAGAGACAGGGGAACCCTGCGGCTGGAAGGGAAGGAATACCAGGTCCGGGATGGTGACATCGTCAACTTCCGTTTCAACGTGACCAGGTGAAAAGAAACCTTGATATGAATCGCTTCGTTCAATATGGGGGACAAGGCATTTTAACAAATCAGCACAAAAAATGTGCTGATTTTTATTTTCAAAACACCAGGTTCAAAACCTTACGTGTTGGGCGATGCCAATGGGGTGACAAAAAGGTCAAACATGGCAACCATCTATTTTGGGGATTCAGGCCGTCTTCAGGTAGTTTGCAAGGGCTCGTGCTGGAGTGAGTCTCTTGATGCCTCGATGAGCCCGCTTGGTATTATATCGCTCCAGGTATTTGTTCAGACACGGCTGGAGTTCCTCCAGACTGGTATAGAGCCTTATGAGCGACGGTCCTCGGCGCCTCGGGTGCCGCCTGCGCCACGCTCCAGGGCCACCGCGAAGAATTCCCGGCAGATGGTCTGGAGAAAGCGTTCAGCCATGCCATTGGTCCAGGGATGCTTTACCTTGGTGCGCCGAAGCTTGAGGCCATGCTCTTGGCAGACGAGTTCAAAAGGATGCTTGGTGGGCTTGGAACTGGGAGCCTGTGTGTATTCCTTGCCGTTGTCGGTCAGAACGCTTTCCATCTTGATGTCCAGGCCCAGGGTTTCGGCCACGACCTTCTCC
>JAJZBP010000063.1 GCA_021798855.1 Bacillota bacterium | reverse complement strand
GATCTGCATCCACCACGAAGCGAATCATTTCCGCCCCTCCTCGATCCAGGAGCGCAATTCTTCCGGCGACACCCGGGGAAGACTTTGGCGAAGTTTTCGCAATTCTTCAGCCGCCACCAGGCGACTCGTTCTTTGCGCCGGCACGGGAGTAAGGACAGCCACCGGCTCCCCCCGTTTGGTAATTGTAACGGTCTCTCCCTTGGAAACCTCCCGCAGAAGTTCGATCAAATGAGTTTTGGCTTCAAAGGTTCCAACAGTCCGCATTCAGTCCACCCCTTAAACAATACTAGCATTATGGCTAGTATAAGACTTATGGGGCAATTTGTCAAGGGGATATCAAGGCGCGAGGCTCCTTGATCAAAACCGTTTCCTGGAAACTAAAAAGGCTCCGCCCAACACTTGACAGTCGCCCTAAACGTGGAGTGACGCTTCGGCATTATGTCCGCTTCGCGGCGGATCGAATTGGACGCCTTTGCGTCACTCTCCACCGACCGCCTGGCGGTCGTACTAACCCTCCTCCCCGTATTGGGCCTGCAGGGCGCTGACCACCGACGGGTCGGCCAGGGTGGTGGTGTCCCCCAACTGGCGGCCCTCGGCGATGTCGCGCAGGAGGCGGCGCATGATCTTGCCGCTCCTGGTCTTGGGCAGTTCGGGCGTGAAGAAGATTTGGTCGGGCCGGGCGACGACGCCGATTTTCTTCACCACGTGGGCCTTGAGTTCGGAAACGTAGTCTCGGACCTCCACCGCGAAACCTTCCTTTATAGCATGGGAGCCGCTCCCGGCGGCGAACTGGGCGTCGGGGGTTTCGGCGACGGTCCTCGGCGGCGCAGCCGCCTGCGCCACGCACTCGGTCCTCGGCGGCGCAGCCGCCTGCGCCACGCACTCGGTCCTCGGCGGCGCAGCCGCCTGCGCCACGCCCGAGGTCTGTTCCTTGCCCTCGCCAAAGGCGACGGGCGCATGTGCGGAGACGAAACCTTCCTTCAATGTCACGAAGGCGGCGATGGCCTGACCCTTGATCGGGTCGTGACGTCCGATGACCGCCGCTTCGGCCACCGCCGGGTGATCCACCAGGGCGCTCTCCACCTCCATGGTGCCGACCCGGTGGCCGGCAACGTTGATCACGTCGTCCACCCGCCCGAGGAGCCAGAAATAGCCGTCCTGGTCCCACTTGGCGCCGTCGCCGGTAAAGTACTTGCCGGGGAAACGGCTCCAATACGTCTGGAAGAAACGGTCCGGGTCGCCCCAAATGGTGCGGAGCATGGACGGCCAGGGCCGGTTGATCACCAGGAAGCCGCCCTGCCCCAGGGGGACCGGGTTGCCCGCCCCGTCCACCACGGCGGCGTCGATGCCCGGAAAGGCTCGGGTGGCCGATCCTGGCTTGGTGGTGACCAGGCCCGGCAGCGGCGTG
The DNA here is from genome assembly GCA_021798855.1 of Bacillota bacterium. Taxonomy (GTDB): domain Bacteria; phylum Bacillota; class Sulfobacillia; order JAJZIM01; family JAJZBP01; genus JAJZBP01. Next base: position 8,512 of record JAJZBP010000063.1, on the reverse strand, counting down.
ATCAGGATGGAGCCGGTTTCGGTCTGCCACCAGGTGTCAACGATGGGGCAGCGATTCCCCCCGATGTGTTCCCGGTACCACATCCAGGCCTCCGGGTTGATCGGCTCACCCACGGTTCCCAGCAGGCGCAACGAAGACAGGTCGTGCTTGGCGGGCCATTCGGGGCCCCAGCGCATGAAGCTGCGGATGGCCGTGGGCGCGGTATACAAAATGGTGACCCTGTGCTTTTCGACCACGTCCCAGAAGCGGCCCCGGTCGGGACAATCGGGGGTGCCCTCGTACATCACGGTGGTCGCCCCGTTGGAAAGGATGCCGTAGACGACGTAACTGTGGCCGGTGACCCAGCCGATGTCGGCGGTGCACCAGTAAACGTCATCCTCCTTCAGGTCGAAGATCGCCCGCGCCGTGGCGTTGACCGCCGTCAGGTAACCGCCGGTGGTGTGGACGATCCCCTTGGGTTTGCCCGTGGTGCCGCTCGTATACAAAAGGAACAGGATGTCCTCGGCGTCCATGGGTTCCGCCGGGCACTCGGGCGAGGCCGCCGGCACCAGGTCGTGCCACCACAGGTCCCGGCCCGGCTGCATTTCCACCGGCCCGCGCTCACCCACCCGTCGCACCACGAGGACCTTTTCCACGCACGGCGCCTGGGTCACCGCCTCGTCCACGGCCGCTTTCAGCGGCACCACCCCTCCCCGGCGGAAGCCCCCGTCGGCCGTGATCACCAGCTTGGATTGGGCGTCCAGGATGCGGTTGCGCAACGATTCGGCGGAAAAGCCCCCGAAGACCACGCTGTGAGGGGCGCCGATGCGGGCGCAGGCCAGGAGGGTGACGGCCAACTCCGGGATCATCGGCAGGTAGACGGTCACCCGGTCGCCCTTTTGGACGCCAAGCGTGCGCAGCACGTTGGCGGCGCGGGCGACTTCCTCGGTCAGTTCAGCGAAGGTCAGCGTCCGCCGGTCGCCCGGCTCCCCCTCCCAGATGATCGCCGGTTTGTCGCGGCGCGGCCCGTTCAGGTGCCGGTCCAGGCAGTTGTAGGCCACGTTCAGTTTCCCGCCGGCGAACCAGCGCGCGTGGGGAGGGTTCCACTCCAGCACCCGTTCCCAGGGTTCGAACCAGGTCAGTTCTCCGGCCATGCGTGCCCAAAAGCCCTCCGGGTCGTCCTGAGCCTCCCGGTAAACGGCCTCGTCCCGGAAATTGGCCGCTTCGGTCAGGCCCGGCGGCGGCGGGAAGGTCCGTTCCTCCAGCAAAAGGGCCTCAATGGTCTCGTTTTCGCTCACTTGCCCAATGACCTCCCTGCATATAAATTCCGACAACACACGCAGTTCCTGCCCGGTTCTTTCCGGTTCTTTATAGATGTTTTATTTCGGAAGTTGTCGCGGATTTCCTGTAGGGAAGCGTTTGAAAAAGAAAATGGCCGCCTTTTTCGGACGGCCTTAGGTTTGTTCGGCGGGAGACGGGTCAGCCGGCGTAGATCTCCATCAGCCTGCCCAGGAAACGCATGGCGTCCTCGCGGCTGCGCTGGAAGGAGTTGCGTCCGATGATCGAGCCGAAGCCGCCGCCGTCGCGGATGGCCCGGACTTCGGCGAAGACCTCCTCATCCGTCGCCCGGGCGCCGCCGGAGAAGATGACGATGCGCCGCCCGGCAAAGGTGGACTGGACCACGTGACGCACCCGGTCGGTCAGGGTGTCCTTGGGGATGGCATGTTTTTCGTAGACTTGGCGGGCGGCTTCCTGTTCCAGGTGGGCCGAGGGCAGCTTGACCTTGACGATATGGGCGCCCAGTTCGGCGGCGATGTGGGCGGCGTAGGCCACCACATCCAGGGCGGTCCGGCCCTCTTTGGACAGACCGGAGCCGCGGGGATAGGACCAGACGACGACGGCCAAACCGGCCGCCTTGGCGGCCCTGGCCAAGGGGCGCAGGTTTTCGTACATGCGGGCGGAGGCTGTCGAGCCCGGGTAGATGGTGTAGCCGATGGCCGCGCACCCAAGACGCGAAGCGTCCCCAACCGAGGCGGTCACGGCGGAAAGGGGGTCGTCCTCGTCGTGCAGGGTGTCGTGGTTATTCAGTTTGAGGATCAGGGGGATTTCCCCGGCGTAGTCGCCGGCCACGGCCTCCAGAAAACCCAGGGGAGCGGCGTAGGCGTTGCAGCCGGCGGCGATGGCCAACTCGATGTGGTAGCGGGGGTCGTAGCCCGCCGGATTGGGGGCGAAGCTGCGGGCCGGTCCGTGCTCGAAGCCCTGATCCACCGGCAGGATGACCAGGCGACCGGTGCCGCCGAGGCGCCCGTGGTTCAGAATGCGGGCCAGGGAGGCTCGGCTGCCGGGATTGTCACTCGGGTAATGGGAAAGAATCCGACGGGTGGAGTCGTTCACCTCATCCCTCCTTACAGTTAAACATTACCACGCGGGGTTTGGACGCGCAAGTTTGGGGTCGTGAAAGTTTGGGCGGCTTGGAAAAATCGGTCGGCCGCGGAAGGAAAGAACCTTTCGAAGTCGAATAACTCATGGTCGGAGACAAACAGGAAAAGGCGCGGAGAGGACAATCGGCGAATGCGCCGGGGAGCGGAGCCGGGGTGGTTTGCGAACCCGCGCCGCGGGCGTCCGCCATGGTCGGCTTGGAACTGCACTCCTGAAGGGCCAAAAGGCCGTAAGGCTCAGCCGTAAGGTACCGTTATCGCCGCCGGTACTCCGCCGGGAGTACCCGTCAAGGCCGCGTCCGCGAGGATGGGGCGAATCAGGGTGGCACCGCGGGAAGCCTTCGCCCTTGTCAAGGGGGGCGAGGCTTATTGTTATTGCCCGTGTCCCCGGAGGTGTGGGAGCCCCAACCTTGGAAGGGGAGCGGGGTGGCGGCGGAAAACGGAATCAGGCGGCTTGCTCACCGGGAGCAAAGCGACAAAAGGGGGAAAGACCTTGCGACAGACCCTGGTGGTTCTGGTGGAGAATTCTCCGGGGGTGCTGGCTCGGGTGGCCGGCCTCTTCAGCCGTCGTGGTTTCAACATCGAAAGCCTGGCGGTGGGAGTGACCGAGGATCCCGGCATTTCCAGAATGACCATTCTGGTGGACGGCGACGACGCCCAGGTGGAGCAGGTGGAAAAGCAACTGCACAAGCTGATCAACGTCCTCAAGGTCAGCAACCTGAGTCGAGAACCGGCGGTGCAGCGGGAATTGGCCCTGATCAAGGTTGGGGCGGAGCCGGGGGTGCGGGCGGCCATCATCCAAATCGCCGGTGTCTTTCGGGCCAAGGTGGTGGACGTGGGCAAGCGCACCCTGACCATGGAGATCACCGGGGACAGCGACAAGGTGGAAGCTCTGCTGCAACTGTTGCGGGAATACGGGATCCGGGAACTCGCCAGAACCGGCTGCATCGCCATGGTCCGCGGCGGTAAGGTCGCCAACAGCGGCAAATCAGAAAAAGGGGATGGAGAAGATAGCTAAGATCTATTACGAAGAGGACGCCGACTTGCAATTTTTGCGGGGCAAGACGGTCGCCGTCCTGGGGTACGGCAGCCAGGGGCACGCCCAGGCCCAAAACCTGCGAGACAGCGGCGTCGACGTGGTGGTGGGCCTGCGACGGGGGCGGGTTTCCTGGAATCTGGCCCGTGAGCACGGGCTGCGGGTGGCCACCGTGGCGGAGGCCGCGGCCCAGGCCCACGTGATCCACTTCCTGTTGCCCGACCAGGATCAGGCCAGGGTGTACCGGGAGGAGGTCGCCGGCGCCCTGCGACCGGGAGTGGCCATCTCCTTCTCCCACGGTTTCAACATCCACTACGGACAGATCGTTCCGCCGGGGGACGTGGACGTCTTCATGGTGGCGCCAAAATCGCCGGGGCACCTGGTGCGCCGGGTGTACACCGAGGGGGGCGGCGTTCCCGGACTCTTGGCCGTCCACCAGGACGCCACCGGCGACTGCCGAGGGATTGGGCTTGCTTTCGCCAAGGGCATCGGCTGCACCCGGGCGGGCGTCCTGGAGACCACTTTCAAGGAAGAGACGGAGACCGATCTCTTCGGAGAGCAGACCGTCCTTTGCGGCGGCGTGAGCGCCCTGATCAAGGCCGGCTACGAGACCCTGGTGGAGGCCGGTTACCAACCGGAGAGCGCCTACTTCGAGTGCCTGCACGAGTTGAAACTGATCGTGGACCTGATTTACGAGGGCGGCCTGTCCTGGATGCGCTACTCGGTTTCGGACACCGCCAAGTACGGCGACGTGACCGTGGGTCCGCGGGTCGTCGGCCGGGAGGCGAAGGAGGCCATGCGCGTGGCCTTGGAGCGCATTCAAAACGGAGAGTTTGCCCGCGAGTGGATCCTGGAGAACCAGGCGGGCAAGCCGGTCTTCAACGCCCTCCTGCGGCGGGAAGCCGAGCACCCGATTGAAGCGGTCGGCAAGGAACTGCGGGGCATGATGAGTTGGCTGAAGAAACCAAAGGGCTAATCAAGAGTCGACAAAGGAGAAAATGCGGATGGGCATGACGATGGCGGAGAAAATCCTGGCGGCCCACGCCGGGCGGGCGAAGGTGGAGCCGGGGGAACTGGTTCGGGCGAAGCTGGACCTGGTCTTGGGCAACGACATCACCGCGCCGTTGGCCATCCGCGAGTTCCGTTCGCTGGGGGCGGAGGCGGTTTTCGATGCGGAACGGGTGGTCTTGGTGGCCGACCACTTCACCCCCAACAAGGACATCAAGACGGCCGAACTGGTCCGGGAAATGCGGGCTTTCGCCCATGAAAACGGGATCGTTCACTTCTACGAGGGTGGCGAGGCCGGCGTCGAACACGCCCTCCTGCCGGAAAAGGGATTGGTTGGTCCGGGAGATCTGGTCATCGGAGCCGATTCCCACACCTGCACCTACGGTGCCCTGGGAGCCTTCGCCACCGGGGTGGGCTCCACGGACCTGGCGGTCGGGATGGCCACGGGTACGGCTTGGTTCAGGGTGCCGGACACCTTCCGCGTGGTGCTGGGCGGTGCGCCGCGCCGGTTTGTCACCGGCAAGGACGTGATCCTGGCGCTGATCGGGGGCATCGGCGTGGAAGGAGCCAACTACCAGGCCCTGGAGTTCACCGGGGAGGGTCTTGCCAGCCTCTCGGTGGAAAGCCGCCTGACCATCGGCAACATGGCGATAGAGGCCGGGGCCAAGGCCGGCCTGATGCCCCCGGATGAGGCCGTTTTGGCTTACGTCGAAGGACGGGCGGTGCGCCCCTATGAGATCTTCCTCAGCGACCCGGATGCCCACTACCGGGAAACCCTGGAGATCGACCTTGCGTCCTTGGAACTCCAGGTGGCCTTTCCCCATCTGCCGGAGAACACCCGGCCCATTTCTCAGGTGGGGGATGTGCCAGTGAACCAGGTGGTCATCGGTTCCTGCACCAACGGGCGGATGGAGGATCTGCGGTTGGCCGCGGGAATCCTGAAGGGGAAGAGGGTGGCCGGGGGGTTGAGAGCAATAGTCATCCCGGCCACGCCGGCTATTTATTTGGAGGCCCTGCGGGAGGGACTGCTGGAGACCTTCGTCACGGCGGGCGCGATGGTCAGCGTTCCCACCTGTGGACCCTGTCTGGGGGGACACATGGGTGTGCTGGCCGAGGGGGAGCGGGCTCTATCCACCACCAACCGGAATTTTCCGGGGCGGATGGGCCACCCCAAATCGGAAGTGTACCTGGCCGGTCCGGCGGTGGCGGCGGCGACGGCCATCCTGGGGAGAATAGGCAGTCCCGAGGAGGTTTTATAGATGCTCCTGGAAGGCAGGGTCTGGCGCTTCGGCGACAACGTGGATACGGACCAGATCATTCCCGCCCGGTACCTGAACATGGTGGATCCGGCCGAGTTGGCCAGGCACTGCATGGAGGACGCCGATGCGACCTTTGCCGGCAAGGTTCAGCCAGGCGACATCCTGGTGGCCGGCAAGAACTTCGGTTGCGGCAGCTCCAGAGAACATGCGCCGGTCTGCCTCAAGGCGGCGGGGGTAAGCTTGGTGATCGCGGTTTCCTTTGCCCGCATTTTCTACCGCAACGCCATCAACATCGGCCTGCCCATCCTGGAGTGCCGGGAGGCGGGAAGGATCGCCGAGGGTGACCGGCTGGAAGCGGATCTCGGAGCGGGAACCATCCGCAACCGGCGGGCGGGCGAGGACTACCGTGCGATCCCTTTCCCGGCGTTCATGCAGGAGGTCATTCGGGCCGGAGGACTGGTGCCCTTCATTCGGGAGGAGTTGAAACGCGGCAAGGCCGGTGGGTAGGGATCCGGGCACAGGGAAAGGGGAGACGCCAGTTGGCGAAAGAAATTTACGTAAACGGTAAGTTTTATCCTCCGGAGCAGGCCAAGGTGTCGGTTTTCGACCACGGCTATCTGTACGGAGACGGGGTCTTCGAGGGTATCCGGGCTTACGGGGGAAGGGTTTTCAAGCTGGATGAGCATGTGAACCGTCTTTACCGTTCCGCCGATTTCCTGCTCCTCCCCATCCCCGTCTCCAAGGCGGCAATGGCCGAGGCCGTCCTGGAGACCTGCCGGCGATCCGGGATCCGGGACGGCTATATCCGGGTGGTGGTTTCCCGCGGCGAGGGGGATCTGGGGTTGGACCCCCGCAAGTGCCCGGTGGCCACGGTGGTGATCATCGCCGACGACATCAGCATTTATCCTGAGGAACTTTATCGCCAAGGGTTGCGGGCGGCCACGGCCGCCACCAGAAGAAACTCCCGGGATGCCCTGCCTCCCCAGGTCAAGTCACTCAATTATTTGAACAACATTTTGGCAAAATTGGAAGCCAACCGGATGGGGCTGCCGGAGATGATCATGCGCAGTCCGGAGGGGTACGTGGTCGAGGGAACCTCCGACAACCTGTTCATCGTTGTGGGCGGGCGGCTGGTCACGCCGCCGGTATACCTGGGGGCACTGGCCGGGATCACCCGGGCGGTGGTGATGGACCTGGCCGATGAAATGGGCATCCCCGTGGGGGAAGAACCCTTCGGCATTTTCGAACTGTATTCGGCCGACGAGTGTTTCCTGACGGGAACGGCGGCGGAGGTCATCCCCCTGGTGGAAGTGGACGAGCGGAAAATCGCCGGTGGGGCTCCGGGACCGATCACCATGCGGCTGATCGAGGCTTTTCGGAAACGGACGGCTGCAACCGGAGCGGCCATCTATCCCGAGGAGGATTGACGAATTGCGTAGCGATGGAATGAAAGCGGGCCTCGCCAAGGCGGGACACCGCGCGTTGCTGAAGGCCCTGGGCCTCACCGACACCGAAATCAAACGTCCCTTCATCGGGGTGGTCAATTCCCAAAACGAGTTGATCCCGGGGCACCTGCACCTGGACACCATCGCCGAAGCGGTCAAAGTGGGCGTCAGGATCGCCGGGGGAACCCCTCTGGAATTCCCCACCATCGGGATTTGTGACGGCTTGGCCATGAACCACGCGGGGATGAAGTACTCTCTGCCCAGCCGGGAACTGATCGCCGACTCGGTGGAGGTGATGGCCTTGGCGCATGCCCTGGACGCCCTGGTCCTGATCCCCAACTGCGACAAGATCATCCCGGGGATGCTGATGGCCGCGGCGCGCCTGGATCTGCCGGCCATCGTGGTCAGCGGCGGGCCGATGCTGGCGGGGCGGGTGGATGGGCATGCGGTCGATCTGATCTCGGTCTTCGAGGGAGTGGGGGCGGTCCAAGCTGGGAAGATGACCGAGGACGAGTTGACCGAATTGGAGAATGCGGCCTGCCCGGGTTGCGGCTCCTGCGCCGGGATGTTCACGGCCAACTCGATGAACTGTTTGACCGAGACGCTCGGCCTGGGACTTCCCGGCAACGGTACCATTCCGGCGGGGATGGCGGCCAGGGTGCGCCTGGCCAAGGAGGCCGGGATGCGGGTCATGCGACTTCTGGCCGACGGCGTCACTCCGTCTCGGATCATCACTGAGGCGGCGGTGCGCAACGCCCTGACCGCCGACATGGCCCTGGGCTGTTCCACCAACACGGTTCTTCACCTGGCGGCGGTGGCGCGGGCGGCGGGAATCGAATTCGACCTCTCCTGGGTGGAGGCGGCCAGCCGCCGGACCCCCCAGATCTGCAAGCTTTCCCCCGCCGGCGCCCATCACCTGGAGGATCTGGACCGGGCGGGCGGCATCCCGGCGGTTCTGGCGGAACTGGCCGGGCGCAACCTCCTGGATCTCGATGCCCTGACCGTGGCCGGACCCCTGCGGGAAGTGGTGGCCGCCGGCAGAGTGCGGGATCGGGAAGTGATCCGTTCCCTGGATGATCCCTACCAACCGGTGGGTGGCCTGGCGGTGCTGCGGGGGAGTCTGGCTCCCGATGGAGCCGTGGTCAAGAGCGGGGCGGTGGCCGAAGAGATGTTGGCCCACCGGGGCCCGGCCCGGGTCTTCGACGCAGAGGAAGAGGCGATGACGGCCATCCTGGACGGTAAGATCCGGCCCGGCGACGTGGTGGTGATCCGCTACGAAGGGCCCAAGGGGGGACCGGGCATGCGGGAAATGCTGACCCCGACCTCGGCTCTGGCCGGCATGGGCTT
>JAJZBP010000062.1 GCA_021798855.1 Bacillota bacterium | reverse complement strand
ACACGGCGGAATTTCTGGGATACTTCGACCATCTGGTGGGGGCTTGGTTTTGGCTGATCGACCGCCACGGCGCGGTCCGGGTGGCTTCCGGCGGGGCCGATCCGGTGTCTTTGTCCCCGGGCGACCTGGGACAGGTGAACGGTGGAACAACGATTATCAGTCGCAGTTTCAGTCACCTATACAATGCCCAAATGTTGTTGGTTGCCGCACCGGTGTTCGACTCCGCCGGGAGAGTGTCGGGCGGGTTGGTCCTGGAAACCCCCCTGAACGGCCTTTCCCAGTCCATGGACGTGCTGCGACGACTGCTGTTTTATTCCACCGTGGTCGCCCTTCTGGCGGCCACGGGAGTGGCTTTGCTCCTTTCCGGTCGCTTGGCCAAGCCCCTTTTGCAGATGAATCGGGCCGCTCTGGGACTGGCCAAAGGGGAATACGATCAGCGGGTGACGGCGGTTTCCCAGGACGAAATTGGACAACTGGCCAGGTCGTTCAACTTTTTGGCCGCGGAATTGGGCAAGACCGCCGACGCCCAACACCGCCTGGAGGGACTGCGCCGGCAGTTCGTGGCCAATGTATCCCACGAATTGCGGGCGCCGTTGACGGCCATCCGCGGTTTTGTCGAGGCGATGCTCGATGGGCTGGTTGATGATCCCGGAGTCAGGCATCGCTACTTGGAGATCATTTTGGGGGAAACCATGCGCCTCAACCGGTTGGTGAATGATCTCCTGGATCTGTCCAAACTGGAGTCGGGAAACCTGGAAATGATGGTCGAAACGGTGAACCTGTTCGGGATCATCGGGCGGGTGTTGACGAAGTTCAAGCCTTTGGCGGACGAAAGGGGTATCCTTTTGGAGGCCAAGGCGGCCACGGCTCCCGGCCGCGAACCATGTGACGTCCAGTGCGGCGCCGGCAGCGGTTCCCGGGCTATAAAAGTGCAGGGGAACGCCGACCGGATCGAACAGGCCTTAACCAACCTGCTGGATAACGCCCTGCGTTATACGCCCGGCGCCGGGAGGGTGACGGTGACCGTCGGAATCGTCGCGGGAGAAGCCAAAGTGGAAGTGGCCGATACCGGGGTTGGAATACCTCCCGAAGACGTTCCCTACGTTTGGGATCGATTCTTCAAGGTGGACAAAGCCAGGAGTCGGGCGGACGGAGGAACGGGCCTGGGTTTGGCCATCGTCAAGGAGATCGTGGAACTGCATGGGGGGAAAGTGGAGTTGAGCAGTCGGCCGGGGCGAACCGTTTTCGGTTTTACCCTGCCTCTGACGCAATTTGACAATTCAGCGGGTTGAAAGTTAGAATGGGTGACGTTATTTGGGGCGCGGGCGCCGGCGGGCGCGGAGCGGGAGGTCGCATTTGGAACAAATCAGGCGTTTGAAGGGCATGAAGGATCTGTTGCCTCCGGCCTCGGGCCGGCGAAGCATCCTGGAGGACCGGGCGCGGGAAGCGGCCGGGACTTACGGTTACAGCGAAATCAGGACGCCGATTCTGGAGGCGGCGGAACTGTATGTGCGTGGCGTCGGCGAAAGCACGGACATCGTGGAGAAAGAGACGTATACCTTCGAGGACCGGGGAGGGCGGCTGGTCACCCTGCGTCCAGAAGGAACGGCCGGCGTGGTCAGGGCTTATCTGGAAGAGAACATGCACGCCGCCGGTCTGCCGGTGAAAGTGTTTTACCTGCAACCGGCTTTTCGAAGCGAAAACCCCCAGGCGGGACGTTATCGACAACATACCCAGTTCGGCGTCGAACTCTTAGGCGCGGCCGACGCTTTGGCCGACGTCGAGGTGATCCTGCTGGCCAGGACGTTTCTTTCCAGGGTCGGGTTCGGTCGGGTGACCGTGACCCTCAATTCCTTGGGGTGTTCCGATTGCCGGCCCCGTTACCGGGAAGCCCTGCTGGCCTATTACAGGGGAGTGGACGGGTTGTGTGCGACCTGTCGGGAGCGGCGCGAGAAAAATCCCCTTCGTCTTTTGGATTGCAAAGAGCCCGGGTGCTGTGCTTTCAAAACCGGTGCCCCGGAAAGGGAAAAATTCCTGTGTGCCGCGTGCGCGGACCACCAAAACCGGGTGGAGGATCTCCTGACGGCCCAGGGTGTGGTATGGCGTCCGGACAAAAATCTGGTGCGGGGGTTGGATTACTACACCCGCACCGTCTTTGAGATTGTGGATGAAGGTCTGGGCGCCCAGAATACCGTGTGTGGCGGAGGACGCTACGACCGGTTGGTGGAAACCCTGGGCGGCCGACCGACTCCCGCGGTGGGTTTCGGTTTGGGGTTGGAACGCCTGCAGGAGGCCCTGGAGAAGAAAGGGGTCGTCCCGGCCGCGCCGGCGCCCGAACTGTTGGTTGCCCACCGCGGGGAGACCGCCGCTGCGGCTCTGCAATTGGCGGAAAAGGCACGTCGGGCGGGGATCCGCACGGAACTGGAACTGCTCGGGCGCAGCCTCAAGTCTCAACTGAAATACGCCGACAAATTGGGGATCAGGACGGTTGCCATCCTCGGCGAGGACGAGGCGGCGAGAGGCACCGTCACCGTCAGGGATCTGGTGGTGGGGGAGCAACGGGAAATGCGCCGGGAGAACCTCGAACAGTTGTGGCAAACCATACGGGAGCAGGAGGGATCCAACTAGGTGTTGGAAGGCTGGGCTGGAAGTAAACGAACCGATTATGCGGGTGAAATCAATCTGGAGGACCGGGGACGGGAAGTGGTCTTGGCCGGCTGGGTCAGTCGCTACCGGGACCACGGTGGCTTGATTTTCGTGGATTTGCGGGACCGGACGGGAAAGGTGCAACTGGTTTTCTCACCCAAGGCCGGCGCGGAGACTTTTAGGGCGGCCGGCGAATTGCGGGGAGAATTCGTCATCGCCGTGCGTGGTCGGGTGGTGACCCGTTCGCCGGAGACCGTAAATCCCAAGTTGCCCACCGGTCAGGTTGAGGTGGTGGTGGATGAACTTCGTGTCCTCAACCGGGCCGAGACTCCTCCCTTTTTTCCGGAAGACGAGGAGGTGGACGAGGCCACCCGTTTGCGTCACCGTTACCTGGACCTGCGCAGCCTCCGCATGCAGGGCGCCTTGCGCCTGCGCCATCAAATCAACATGAGCATCCGCCGGTTTCTGGACGGCGCGGGTTTTTGGGAAGTGGAGACTCCTTCGCTGACCAGGAGCACCCCCGAGGGGGCTCGGGATTTCCTGGTGCCGAGCCGGCTCACGCAGGGAAGTTTTTACGCTCTGCCCCAGTCGCCCCAGTTGTTCAAACAACTGCTGATGGTGTCCGGGGTTGACCGTTATTTTCAAATCGTGCGTTGTTTTCGGGACGAGGATCTACGGGCCGACCGGCAACCGGAGTTCACCCAGGTTGACCTGGAAATGTCCTTTGTCGAGGCAAAGGACGTGATGGAACTGACGGAGCGGATGCTGGCGGATCTTTTCCGGGCCGTCCTGGGGCGGGAATTGGGCACGCCTTTGCCCAGATTAACCTACCACGAGGCGATGGAGCGTTTCGGTTCGGACAAGCCGGATGTCCGGTTTGGCTGGGAGATCATGGATCTGTCCGAGTTGGTTGCCGGGAGTGACTGCGGGGTCTTCCGGACGGCCCTCGGCGCGGGTGGAGTGGTCAAGGGTCTGACCGTCCCCGGGGGAGCGTCTTTTTCGCGGAAGGAATTGGACGAGTTGACCGGAGTGGCCAAGGCGGCCGGGGGGAAAGGCTTGGCTTGGATCGCCCTGGATGACAAGGGTCATCGCGGCCCCATCGCCAAGTTCCTGGGGGCAGGTCTGCTGGAAAGAGTGGCCGGACGGATGGGGGCGGGTTCCGGGGATCTCTTGCTGTTCCAGGCCGACACTTGGCCGGTGGCCTGTCAGGTTCTTGGGAGCCTGCGGTTGCGCTTGGGACAAGCCACGGCCCAGCGGGGAAGACTGGAACTGCTTTGGGTTACCGATTTTCCCCTCGTGGAATGGGATGAAGAGGATAAGCGGTGGACGGCGGTGCACCATCCATTCACCGCGCCCAGGGACGACGACGTGGCCCTGTTGGAGCGGGAGCCGGGGAAGGTTCGTTCCCAGAGTTACGATCTGGTTTTGAACGGGGTGGAGGTCGGGGGCGGCAGCATCCGCATTCATCATGCCGAATTGCAGGAGCGTCTCTTTCGGCTGATCGGCCTCGAAAAAGAGGAGGCGGCGGCCAAGTTCGGCTTCCTGTTGGAAGCCTTTCGCTATGGCGCGCCGCCCCACGGAGGGTTGGCTCTGGGACTGGACCGATTGGTGATGCTCCTGGCGGGTTTGGACAACATCCGTGACTGTATCGCGTTCCCCAAAACGGCGCGTGGTCACTGCCTGCTGACGGAAGCTCCGGCTCCGGTGGAGGGGAAGCAACTGGCGGAACTGGGAATCGCCTTGCCCAAGGCGACCGAATGACGGCGGGTGTCCGGTTCCGCCGGCGGGGAAGCTAGCGCAAAACGGTGGGAACGAACGTGTCGATCAGGCCGATCACCAAAGCCGCCAGGAACGCACCCAGGATGGTGATGTGAATCCCCGGCACCACCAGGGCGGCAAGGTATATGATCAATACCGAAACCAGGAAACCGACGATGCCCCGCAGATGTTGGGAACGTTCGCCCATCAGGGCTTCCACCAGGTAGCCCAGGGCGGCGATGACCACGGCGGCGAGGAGCGCCTGCCAGATGTTGAAGATGGCGAAGCCGGGGACGATGTGACCGACCAGCAGCAGGACCAGGGCGGAAATTACGAATCTGATCACGGTTCCCCAAGTGCCGACCAAAGTTTTACGACCTCCCGTGAAAATTCGAGTGCCGCTATATTTTTTACCGCGCAACCTGATTTAATCCTTGTTGGCGTCGCTTTCGCCGCGCCGGCGCCGGCGGTCATCGCCCTTGCCAACGGCGCCGACCCGTGCTATCATTGGGTTTGCAAAGTTGATTTTGCAAACCGTCAGACCCTGCGGTGTGCGTGGACCCAATAGGAAGTTTTGAGCCAACAGAGACACTTCGGGAGTCCGACTCTCCCGGCGGCCGGCGGGCCCCCGTCCTGGTGACGTTCGGGAGCCGAAAACCGGGAGGAGGACACCCACCTGCAAATGCAGGTTCAAAACTTCGGGAGCACGGCACGGTGGGGTTTGACATTTTAATTTCAGGCGGGCAAAATGGCTCGGGGCAGGATGGACGGGCCGTTTCCGAATTGACAAGCGCGACCCCGGGAGGTAAAATCAGGCCAAACGAATACCCCGAGGGGTACATAGGAGGATGAAGTTTGCTTAAATTAGACGGTGGGAATTTTGACCAAGAGATTGCCAACGGCGCGGTATTGGTTGACTTTTGGGCCGAATGGTGCGGACCTTGTCGGATGATCGCCCCGGTCCTGGAGGAATTGGACGGGGAATACGAAGGGAAGATGCGCATCGGCAAATTGAACGTGGACCACAACCAGGCCGTGGCGGTCAAGTTCGGGGTGATGAGCATCCCCACCCTGATCCTCTTCAAGGATGGGCAGCCAAACCAGCGGATTGTTGGGTACATGCCCAAGAAGGAACTGAAGGCCAAGATCGACAAGGGCCTGGAAGGTTAGGTTTAAAGGCAACACCCCGCCGGGGAAAAACGGCGGGGTGTTTTTCATTTGTCGGGGAGCCTGGCCCAAAGCAGGTAGGAGTGGATGACGGGAACCAGCACCAACAATGCGAGGACGGTGAAATAGGGCAGGGCGGCCACCGGGTCGGGGAGGAAGGAAACGGCCAACATGACGGCGCCGCCCGCCACCCAAAGGGGGGCGGCCAAACGGTGAGTCTTACGCCAAACTTCTTCGTTGGAGAGTGTCCAGGGGGTGCGAATGCCGACGAACCAGTTCGGTTGCACCTTGCCCAGGAAGTTACCGGCAACCAGGATCAAGACGGCGACGGCCCCCCGGACGACGGTGCCCACGGGCGGGTGGTAGCCGAGCCCGGCGGACGTGGTCAGGCCGCCGAGCAGGAGCACGAGGAGGAGCACGAGCCAGCGCAGCAGCCGGTAGAAGGGGAGGAAGGCCGAATAATTGCGGCGTCGGGGATCCACGACCGGCAGGACGGAGAAGAGGAGGTACATTCCGATGGCCAGGAAACCGGGCATAAAAGCGTCCATCCAAGCGGGACCGTAACCGTTCGGTTTGCCGTTGAGCCCCCAGTGGACGGGTACCCTGGCCGGCAGGTGGGGATAGGTCAGCCACCCAAAGGTCAGGCTGAGCACGATCAGGAGAAGCAGGGGCCAATCGGCCAGGAAAAGTTTGCGGAAGCTAATGGAAACCAGTCCCCCTTTGTTCGAGGAATTGCAGGGTCCAGGACAACAGTTCCTGAAAAACGGTGGTGTTCAAACTGTAAATCAGGTTTTGCCCCTGCCTTTCGACGTTAACCAGATCGGCGCTTCTGAGCAGGTTGAGGTGCCGGGACACGCTGGGGGCCGCGATGGGGAAGCGTCCGGCGATGTCACCGGCCGCGAGGGGGCCGTGTTGCCGCAGGAGATTCAGGATTTCCCGGCGGGTGGGATCGGAAATGGCCCGAAAAGCTTTTTGAATGCTACCCCCCTCCCCCCGCGCGACAATTAGAGTATTAGCTATTTACCTAAATATAGACCAAAAAAAAGTCCCTGTCAAGAGCGATCAGAACAACGTCAGGCCGATCCTGGCGGTCACAGCGATGACCAGGAGGGCGAAAAGGCGGCGCAGGACCGGGGTGGGAAGCCGGCGGCTGATGAAACTGCCGAGTTGGGCTCCGGGAATGGCCCCCAGGACGATGGGCACGGCGGAAAACGGGTCCACCGTCCCCGTGCCGGCCCGAGCCAACAGTCCGCAGAGGGAAGCCAGGGCCACCAGACCGAGGGAGGTGCCGACGGCGATGCGGGTGGGAACCCGCAAAAAAAGGATCATGAAGGGCAGGAGCAGTCCAGCGCCGCCCACACCGGCGGCGGCGGCAACGAAACCGGACGCGGCGGAGACGGGCAGCGCAAGAAAAGGGGAAAAAGGTGGGACGGTTTGCCCCTCCCGCCGGCGCAGGGGAAAGAGCATGGAGAATCCGGCCGCCAGGGCGGCGAGGGCGAAAAGGGCGAGGATGGTCCGGCGCGGCAGGCCGGCCTGCAGGATTCCGCCGCCGATGGCCCCAAGGGCGGCGCCGAGACCGAGCCGGACGAGCAGGCGGACGTTGACGGCGCCGGAGCGTAGGTGGGCGAAGCCGCCGGAGAGGCCGGCGAACAGGATGAAGACCAAACTGAGGGAGGTGAGGCGATGGATGTCACCGGTATAGCCGAAGAACGGTCCGGCGTAGGTCAGCAGCGGCACCAGGATGACCCCACCGCCCACTCCCAGGAGACCGGAAAAGAAAGAAGCGGCAAAGCCGCTCCCAAACAAAAAGAAGGAGGGATTCAATCCGCCAACGCGGCAGCCAGTTCATGGGCCAGGGCCAAGGCGTTCTCGGCTTCGGCCGGTCCGGCGCCGCCCAGTCCACAGGCGGTGGAAATGTAGCGGGGACGGAGCAGGGACGGGGAAACCCCGGCTTGCGCCAGGCGGCCGGCGATCCGGTCCAGGCGGCGGCGGAGGCTCTGGACGTCTTCGCGAGCGGCGCGGTTGGGAACGATGCCCCAGGAGACGGTTCCCCCCCGCCCGAGGAAGGCGGCCAGTTCGCGGGGATAAAGATATAGGGTTTCGGGGAAGTCGTAGACGTCCAGGTGAATGAGATCGGTGGTGGAAGACATGACCAGGGAGGCGTCGGTGTTGGCGCAGCAGTGGATGCCCCCCCGGGCGCCGGCGGCGTGGACGGCGGCCAGGCATTCGTCCAGGTCGGCGACGATGGTGTTCCGGTCAAGGGTGGCGAAGGAGGATGAACCGAAGTAGGTCAAGGATGGTTCGTCGATGAAGACGATGACCGGCGAAGGAAGGCCGGAGGCGGTTTCACCACCGGTCGCGACGCGGGTGGCCGCACAGGCACCAGGCAGCCCGGCTTCCCGCGCTTTGAACATCAGGCGCTCGGCTTGCCAGCGGGCCTTCAGGGCCAAACCTTTGACCAAGGCGTCCTTCAGGGCCTCGTTGTAGTAGGCGGCGCGTCCGCTCCCGTCCATCAGGGCCAAGCCCATGGAAAGGGGACCGGTCACTTGGCCCTTTATTTCGGTGACCGGTGAGGGTAGGGGCGAATCAAGGAAAAGGCGCAGGCCGGCGGCATAACCGGCGGAAACGGCGAAGCTTTCCAGGGCGTCCGGGTCACCATCCGCAATGGCCAGATAGCGGAGGTAGAATTCCTCCAATTGAGGGGAGAGAAGGTCCCAGTCCGTCAGCACCCGCGGCTTGTGGCCGGGGACGATGCCGGGTAAACCCTCGGTGAATTGAAGAAACATGTCTTCGAGGGAGGAACGTTGGGGCAACTGGGGCCAGGCCAAAACACGAGGGGTATAGCGGCGGAAAAGATCCAGGGCCGCCTCCGCGTCGGCGCCGGGGAGGCTGCCGACGGCCATGGCGGACACGGGGGATACGGTGGCGGAAACGGCCGACGCCACGATAAAGTCACCGCCTTTGCCTGTTTTAAATTGCTTCATGGGTCGGGGAAATACTGCCAGCCTGTGGCATTTTAGCACAACCGGGGAAGGCAGGGAAGACGGGGGAGACGGGTGGGGGGGGCGAAACGGGGGAAGGCGGCGACGATGGGGAACGGCAAATGGGAACGGCAAATGGGAACGGCAAATGGGAACGGCAAATGGGAACGGCAAATGGGAACGGCAAATGGGAACGGCAAATGGGAACGGCAAATGGGAACGGTGACCGTTGGGGGATGGTCGTTGGGAGGAGGAAAGGTGGGAATGGTCGAATAATTAAGTGAAGCAATTAAGTGAACCGTCCGGGACTTTTCCCCAACTCGGTTCCACCGCGCCGAACCCCGGTTCGAAGTCGGCCGGTTGGGGATTCCCCAACCGGCGTTGGCTGATGGATCGTGCGTAAAATCCAAATACAAAGGGCAAAACGATTGCGGGGAATGGGGGGCAATTCCGTCCCATCGGTGGACGGAAACTCCCCTGGGAAAGGGCGATGGTTTCCTGGGGGCGACAATCGTCAGCGAATGTCGGGAGAATCGGCGAAGGGGGGGATATATTGGCATAGGGTTGCCAAAGCTCAATCAAGCACGGATGGCGACGACCACGGTATACAATCGGGGCAGCAAGGTGAAAGAAGGGGATTCGGGTGAAAAGAGGGGCCATTTATCCGGTCGGTGATGGCTTCGTCGGCGTCGCATGGAGTACTCTGGGGGTCACTGACATGGTGTTTCCGCGACCGGAGGTGGCGGAAACGGCGGTCATTTTGTGGGAGAGGGCGGGTGATTGGCGTAAGGCCAGGGTGCCTACGGTTTGGGGATCGGCGTTGACCGCATTCTTCGTGGGCGATTCGTTGGACTTGTCTTTGCCGGCGGACTTGGGCGGTATGTCAACTTTTTGCCGTTTGGTGCTGGAGGCAACCGCGGCCATCCCCGCCGGACGGGTGCGGACCTACGGCCAGTTGGCGGTGGGGTTGGGTCTGCCACGCGGGGCGCGGGCGGTGGGGCAGGCTCTGAGCCGCAATCCGGTGCCGGGAATCATTCCCTGCCACCGGGTGGTGGGAACGACGGAATTGGGGGGTTACCGGGAGGGGTCGGCCTGGAAAGAGTGGCTGTTGGAGCGGGAGGGATATTGGAGCCGAACGGCCACGAACTGACGTTGAGGGAAGGGGAATCCAAGGGTGGTGGTGTGCCGCGCTTGCGAAATGTCCCCATTTCGTGGGGGGGAGCCTCTTGCGATATGCCATCGGCAGATCGGAAGAGGCTCCCCTTTGGTTGGACATTCCGCCGTTGCCTCTTTCGCGAAGCGAAGGGAAGCGAAGGGAAGCGAAGGGAAGCGAAGGGAAGCGAAGGGAAGCGAAGGGAAGCGAAGGGAAGCGAAGGGAAGCGAAGGGAAGCGAAGGGAAGCGAAGGGAAGACATGAGTTTCACTCC
>JAJZBP010000061.1 GCA_021798855.1 Bacillota bacterium | reverse complement strand
CGCACCGTCACCAAAGATGGAAGCATAGAAGTCGGCAAAGGTTTTGCCGGGTTCCGTGGCCACCTGGTTGATGGTGGTGAACATCCTGGGAACGAAGCCCATCTTCTCATCCATGTACTTCCCGCATTCTTCCGGAGTCATTCTGACCACCTCCTTCTTGGCTGCATTGCGTTTAGTCCAGGGCCAAATAACCATCACCTCCCCTGCATCTGGGCTCACCTTCGCGGCAACGGCACCGGGATCGCTTCCTTCCCTCCCATTCCCCCCTCCCCCCTGCCGGCCGGAAGGTGCGCCGGACCCCAACCCTTGGCATCAAACCCGGAATGGGCCGGAACGACCCGCGGCACGCCATCGTCGCTCCCTCCCGGGCCAAGCGCCGCCGCTGGTTCGCACCGTCCGGCCTGCGCGTGGCTCGCCCCGGATCTTACACCCGGCGACGCAAAAGAAAAACCGGAAACTCCCTTACACACACCACCCGCCAAACCGCCCCGGCGGCGGCCCGCCCGTCGATCCACCAACTCGAACCCGCGCCGATTTACCGGAGGAACCGCAGTCACAATGAGCGATCCCCCAACAGTCAAATAAATTGTCGGGGGGGAAGGCGTGTCGCGCTTATTCTCAACCTTTGTTGGTACAATTCGCCGTCTTTTTGCCTTTTCCTCCTTCTCTGCAACCCAAAACATCCATCCAAATATAATTATATATTATCATTTTTAAACAATTTCTCATTATTCTAATGCTCGCTGCTCTTAGAGTCCGCAGTCTGACCTTTAGGGCAAGCAACCTTGGCTTTACAAAATATAATAAACTTTTACGGGTCGGCGGATGGGCCAAAACTAAAACCAGCCATCAACCCCGCCCGACGCCGAGGAAGAAGGCCGTGAATCACGAACACCAGCCGGCTGGCCGCGCCCGGTCACGCGCCTTCGCTGTGCTCCTTGGCGTGCACCGCGATAAAATTATAGGGGCAGGCCGCCATGCACCGTCCGCAACACGTCTTGCCCTCCCGCTGCAGGCGGGCCACCTGAGCCGCACACCCGTCCTTGTTCACCAAATCACCGAACTCCAACCCGCGCCGCCACTCCCGTCCTTGCACGGCCCCCGGCAGGCAGGCGTCCCGACAGATGGTGCAGGATCCGCAGCGCCCCCGGCGCACCGGCCGACCCACCGGTAAACATGCGTCGGTGAGCACCGTACCCCACAGCACCGCCGAACCGAATTCCGGGCTGACCAAAAGGCCGTGTTTTCCCACCCAGCCCAGTCCCGCGCAGGTGGCCGCCACCTTATGGGAGAAGTGGCCGAACAGGGCGGCACAGTAGCCCTTTTTCCCTTCCCCCGTCGACGGCAAAACAAAAAACCGCTGTTTGCGGCGACGCAGGCAGGCGGCCACCGCCCGGCCCGCCTCCACCAGGCGCGCCACCGTCGGTTCGTCGGGGAAGGCCAAGCCTTCCCCGACCCGAACCGGCAGAGCGCACCCCAGGGATACCGCCCGCGCGAGCGGCCAAAACTCCGGATGCAACCCTTCGGTCACGTCTCCGAAACCAACGACATCCGCGCCGGCGGTGCGCGCCACCGCCGTCAACTCCAACGCCAGTTCTTCCGGTTCGCCCACGGCGCTTCCCCTCCCATGGGTGACAACAGGCTCCCGCTGTCCGGACGCCCGAAGCCACGGAACCCGAAATTCCTAGTTTCCGGCCGCCTTGGTCATCTCCCGCAGGGAACTGACCATGCGCAGGGCTTCGGAGAGGGCATTGGGAGCGTCCTTCCCGTAACCGTCGGCCCCCCAACGGTGGGCCAAATCCTCGGTCATCGGCGCCCCGCCGACCATGATCTTGACGTTCGGGTTCTTGGCCCGGATCTTCTCGATGACCTGCTTCATCCCGCCCATGGTCGTGGTCATCATGGCCGACATGCACAGGAAGTCCGAGTCGGTGCTCATCACCTCGTCAACGAATTTCTCCAGGGGAACGTCGCGCCCCAAGTCGTACACGGTGAAACCGGCGATCTCGAACATCAGCTTGACCAGGTTCTTGCCGATGTCATGCACGTCGCCCTCCACCGTGCCGATGACCACCGCGCCCTTCATCTGCCGGGCCGAATCGACCTTGATGTGGGGACGCAGGATGGTGAGGCCCGCGTACAGCGCGTCGGCGCACATGAGCACCTCCGGCACGAAGTACTCGTTGGCCACGAAGAGCTTGCCGACCTCCTCCATGCCCGCCGCCAACCCGTCCATCACCGCGGAGTAGGCGTCAAAACCCTCATCCAACGCCTGCTGGGCCGCCTTCTTCACCCGTTCTTCGTCGTATTCCACCACACCCTGCTGCAATTCCCGCAAAATCTCCGCAAAACGTTCTTCCGCCATTATACTCCGTTCCCTCCCCTAAGATCTTATGATTCCCGCGCCGCCGCCATCATCGCGTGCATGTTTTCCGCCGGGACGCTGGGCCAGATGTCGCAGCCGGGCCACACCGCGTCGGCGCCGGCCTGAATGCACCGGGTCACAGCCTCCCGCACGTCCTCCGGCGACCCCTGCACCAACACTTTGTAAGGATCCAGGTTCCCGAACACCAGCACGTCCGGTCCCAAGGTTGCCCTGGTCGCCGCCATGTCGTTTTTCTGGTCCACGCTGATGGCCGTCGCCCCGCTTTCGGCCATCAGTCCCACGATGTTCTGGGTGGTTCCGCAGATGTGGAGGACCGTTGGGAAATTGAGGGCGGCAAACAGCCGCCGCAGGTGGGGCTGGATCAGATTCCGAAACATCCGCGGACTGAGCACGTCGGAAGCCGCTCCCATCTCCCGAACCGCGATGAAGTCGGCCCCCGCCGCGTGAAATACCTTGGCCACCCTTTCGGCGACCACCCCGGCGCGTTCCAAGACGATCCCGGTGTCCACCGGATCCTTGGCCGACATCTTCAGCAACTGGTCGAGTTCCAGCACCTGACCCGCCAGGGTGAACGGTCCCAGGACGTAGCTGCCGATGGCCACCCGGTCACCGACCATTTCCCTGACGCGGCGAATCGCCTCGGCCACCAGGGGAATCCGCCCCCGGCTTTCCAGATCGTCGGGCACCTGCAGGTTCTCGCTCTTGGCTTCCTGCTTGTTGCGCACCGTCGGGTAGAGGATGTCTTCCCCCCGCCCGTCGTAAAAGTTCAGCTCGCGTCCCAGGGCCTCCGCTTCGATTCCCAAATCGAAGGGTACCACCACCGCCTCGTAGCCGAAGAGGCGCCAACTCGATTCGGCCGCCTGAGCCATGGCCGCCGCGTCCGCATGGGTGCGGGCGAAGGGAACGCCGGTTTCTCTGATCCCGTGGATGGTCACGCTGCCCATTCCCGAGAAAACCGGGGTCGGATGCTGCCGTTCGCCCGCAAAGAGGGCCAACACCCTCTCCCGAGCCGTCTTCTCTGCCATTTGCTCAAACTCCTCCTTTCTTTTTCAGACCGCCGGCTGAACCAACTGCCGGTAAAAATCGGGAAACATTCGCTCCAGGGGATGCCCCGGAGCCGGCAGGACGCCTTTTTCCTGATAACGGCGCACCGCCGCCATCACATCACCGACCACCGCCGCCATCATCACCCGGCCGATGCCCACCACCGGCCCGCAGAAGACGAAGTCGCTGTCCCAGAACACCGACAGGGACTCGACGGCGGCGTCCACCGCCGGGAAGGCCTCCGGCCCGAAACGTTCCGCCAGTTCCTTGCGCCACATGTAGCTGCCGTTGGAGGTGGCCTGGCCGCACGGAAAACCGTATCCCTCCTTGATCATGTGGTTGGCCGCAAGGCTGTAGGGGAGGGAAGGCAGACTCATGCAACTTGAATCCACCAGGATGCTGGCAAAATTCGCTTTGTTCACTTCTTCCAGGAGGACGTCCAGGCTCTTCAACCTTCCCGCCGGCGTGGTGTCCGCTTCGTCGAAGGCCTGCAACATCACGTGGCGGATGCCGAGGTCCCGCAACTCCTTCACCTGGTCGGCCAGGGGAACATCCTTGGCGTCCCACGGGGTGATGCTGTTGTACAGGAAAACGTCCTGCAGGCCCAGGTCGGCCACCACCTTGGCGCAGGCCAAACGCCTTTTCACCATCCAGACGTCGCAGGCGAAGGGCAATTGGGTGTGCTCCCGGTAGAATTCCACGTAGCGTCGAAATTCGTCTTCCCAGTTGGAAACCATCGCCACCATGGCCAGCACCCCGGTGGCCTGGGACAGTTCCTCCATCCGCGCCAGGTAGGCGGCCGCCTTCTCCCGGTCGAACACCCCCTGCCGGCGACTGGAAAGAATCTTGTCCTTGGCGTGGAACATGGACGGCAGGAGGAGGGTCGGACGTTCACCCCGGTCGCCACCGATCTCCAGGTTGCCGATTCGGTACACTTTCGGTTCGGTCAATGTCGCCACCATCTAAGCTTAAACCGCCCTTCCCAAGGCTGCTTCCAGATTGGGGAACTTATCCTTCATATGGGGGAAGTGCATGGCCTCCATGAAGGCCCGCTCGAAGTCCGGCTCCACGGTCAGTTCCACGTATTCCACTTCCCGCGCCACCCAGTCGGCCTCGTCGCGTTTGGCCGCGTTCACCAGGGCAATCCGCGCCCCGTCGCCGGCGGCGTTGCCCACCGCATAGACTTTTTCCAACGGACAGTCGGGGAACAGGCCGATGGTCAGGGCTTGGACCTTGTCGATGTAGCTCCCGAAGGCCCCCGCCAGGATCACGCGGTCGACCTGGGTTATCCCCAGCCGGTTCATCATCAGCTTGCAGGCTGAGTACATGGCCCCCTTGGCCAACTGGAGAGCGCGCACGTCTGCCTGCACGATGGTGATGTCCACCCCCAGGTCCGTTTCATCGGCCCACAGGAGGACGTATTCCGGTCCGTCCGGCCCGTTGCGCAGCCGTGGCGTCTTCAGATCCTTGGCGAAACGCCCGTTGCGCATCAGCACGCCGGACCGGAACATTTCCCCGATGGCGTCGATGATCCCCGAGCCACAGATCCCCTTGGCCTTGATGACCTCCCTGCGGTTGGCCGGGGCGATGAGCTGGCAGGTCACGTCCGCCCCCCCCTGGGAGATGCGCACCTTTTCGATGGCTCCCGGCGCCGCCCGCATGCCGAACTTGATATGGGCCCCCTCAAAGGCCGGCCCGGTGGCGCAGGAGGAGGAAATCAGCTTGTTGCGGTTGCCCATGATGATCTCGCCGTTGGTGCCGATGTCGATGATCAGCAGGTTTTCGTCCTGGTGGTAGGGTTCCTCGGCCAGCAGAACCCCGACGTTGTCCGCCCCCACAAAGCCCGCTTCGTTGGGCAAAACGTGGACGTTGGTGGCCGGATGCAGGGCCGTAAAGCCCAAGTCCCGCGCCTTGACGTCCACCGAGTGGTGGATGACCGGCGGGAAGGGCGCCTTGCCCAGGTAATCCACGTCCAGGTCCAAGAACAGGTGGTGCATGGCCGTGTTCCCCACCAGGACCACCTCGGAGATGTCCTCCTTGTCCAGGTGCTGGTTGGTCGCCAGGTTGGCGAAAATCTGGTTCAACCCGTCCCGGATGGTGGCAAAGAGGAGTTCCCGTCCGTCTTCCTTCTCCAGGGTGTAGGCGATGCGGGACATGACGTCCTCGCCGTAGCGCACCTGGGGGTTCATCATCGACTCGGTGGCCAACACCTTGGCCGTTTTCAGGTCGGTGAGGTAAGCGGCCACCGTCGTCGTTCCCACGTCCACCGCGATGCCGTAAATTTCATCCACGAAGCCGGGTTCGACACGCTGCACGTCGGTCCCGCGCCAAACCGTCACCGTCACCTTCCACTCACCCTCCCGCAGGCGTTTGGACAACTCCCGCAGGACGGATGAGTCGATGACCAGTTTGTCCAGGCCGTAAACGTCGCGCAGGGCGTCCAACATGCGCTCCGCATCCCCCAACGTATCGTGCAGGGTCGGGGGAACCAGTTCAACGTAGTATTTCTTGACCGCCGGCGCCACCGGCACCGTCAGTTCCTTGGCCGCCTTGCGCACGACCTGCCGTCCGGCCCGGCTGCGCTCCGGGATGAAGACCACCACGTCGCCCTGGACCTCGGCCACGCAGGCCAAGCGCATGTTCGGTTCCTTGACGCGCTTGAGAAACTTGACCTCGTCCGGGTTGAGCGGACTCACGTGCTCCATGCTGGATGCGATTCCCTCGCGGGCGAATTCACCCTCCTGCACCTGCACCTTGCACTGACCACAGGTGTGCTTGGTGCCACAGATGGTCTCGATGTCCACACCCAAGCTGCGCGCGGCGTCCATCAGCGTCGTCCCCGCGTCGAAGTCACCGCGCCGCCCCGACGGTTGGAACACAACCAGATGCTTACCCATTTTCCTTGCCTCCAAGTTCAAGTTGGTATGGACCCGGGAAAGAAAGCGAACGCCTCAGTTTGCCGCCGGATGGTACTCCCAGGCGGCGCGCAGGAAGGCGTCCACATTCTCCCGCGGCGTCAACGGCGGCGTATCGCAGCCGGGCATCAGGATGAACCCACCGCCCGCAGCCGCCTGATCGAGGCATCCCCTGGCGGCAGCCTCAACCTGGGCCGGAGTGCCCTGCTGCAAAACGTGCACCGGATGCAGGTTGCCTCCCAAGCAGGTCTTTCCCCGAAAGGCCTCCTTGGCCACCCCCAGATCGACCGCGGCGTCGATGCTGACGATCTCCGCCCCCGTTTCCAGCAGGAGATCCAGGCGGTCGTCGGTGTTGCCGCAGATGTGCAAGAAGGTGACCACTCCGTGCGAGCGGAAATACTCAACCAGACGTCGCAACGGCGGGAGGGCGAACTTCTCGTAATGCTTCCGGGAGATCAGGCTCCCGGCCGCCGTCGGGTCCGCCAGGGCGACCATGGGGATCACCCTCTTTTCGACCAGGGGAGCGTAGAAGACCCGCAGGAATTCGCCGGCGAATTCGATCACCTGCCGCACCAGTTCCGGCTGCCGGAAACAGCCCCGCATGGTTTCCTCCACCCCCAGGATCTGCGCTCCCAGGCTGAAGGGTCCCCATGAAGTCAGGGTGACCATGTACTCGTCACCGATCTGCTCGGCCACCCGGCGAGCCGTTTCCCGCACCGTTTGCACCGTGGAGTAGGAATCGACCTGCTCCAAGGGCAAATGGGCCAGATCTTCCGCGGTCTTCACCAGGGGTTCCTCCAGGTCCGGCGCGCCCACCTGTCGGTATTTGATCCGCCCGCCCAGGGCCGCCACGTGCACGTTGTTGTAGCCCGAACCGGTGTAGACGATGTCCGACCGCACGTCTCGGGCCACCCGAACGATCACCTCGGACATCCGCTCCGGATCCTGCGCCAACCCGGCGAAGGTCTCCCCCGCCTGACGCAACGTCCACATCCCGCCACCGTAAATGCAAACCGGTTGTCTCTCGGGAACTCCACCGGCGATGGCCTGTTCCACCGCTTTGCGCGGGGTCACCATTGCCCCACCTCCTTTGTTTTAAAATACTGATATTGACGTCTGCATCATTTTCTTGTAGAGTGATAATAGCACATCGGGAAGCGGCCTGTAAATAGTCTTATTCAGCGAATCGCCGGAGCGCATCCGACCGAGAAAGGAGGCGGGAAAACGCCAAAAAACGTCCGTACGCCGGCTGCGGCAGCCGGCAAGAAGAAGGGTCGGGCACACGGTCCGCAGGCCCGCAGCCAACGAACCAGGTACCAGTTGTTGAAGGCGGCGCGGAAGGTGTTTGCCAAGAAAAGCTTCCTTGAGGCCACGGTGGAGGACATCATCCAGCAGGCTCAGGTCAGCAGGGGCACCTTCTACATCTATTTCCACAACAAGATGGACATCTTTTTGAACCTGGTGCGGGAGTTTCTGGAGGAGATGACCATCGAGATGGAAGCGTCCTGGCACAGCCCGGACCCGGCGGTGACCGTCGAGGCCACCGTCAGTGGTTTCCTGCGGGCTGTTTCCCGCCGCCGGGACATCATCAAGGTGCTGTTTGAGGTTTCCCACTACAACACCGACATCGCCAAGGAGCGGGCAAACCTCCGGGAACGCCTGCGGGCCAAGATCCGCTCCCATCTCTTGGTGGCCCGCACGGCGGGACTGGCTCAGGATCTGGACCTGGACATCGCCGCCTCCGCCCTGGGTGGAATGCTCGAACACCAAGCCTACCTGATTTGCAGCGTGGACACCGGGCAGAACCTGGAAGATGTGATGGTCACCGTGGCCACCCTCTGGCGGCACGCCGTTTTCCTACGCCCCAAGCTTCCCTAGGGATCTGGTTCGGAAGAGAACGGTCTGCCATTCTCAACCCAACAGGGGGCAACAACGCAAGTAAGCTGCGCCTTTTTCACCAGATCCTTAGGAAGGAGCCTGGCAACGTGGCAACCCGAGCTCTCGTTCACGCCGGCGCCTGCGGCTATACCGCCGCCGTTCATGCCGTCCGCCTGGAAAACGGCAACCTGGAACTGTCCATCCATTCGCCCTGCGCCATGCTGCAGGCCATGAACCCCGACCTGCGGAACCTGCCGTGGCGCAAGGGCCTTTTGGACACCTTCTTCACGTCGGCCGTCTACATTAGCGCCGACCGGCACGTCCGGCACGTGGACTGCCCGGTCCCCTGCGCCCTGATCAAGGCGGCGGAAGTGGAGTTGGGGATCGCGGCCGCGGTCGACGCCGGCATCACCTTCCAAAGGAAAAACCAAGACTCCTCGACCGGCTCATAGCGCGCCGGCCAAACCAAAGGCAGGGTCTACACCCTGCCTTTGGTTTTGTTTTGTCAGCGAATCTTATGCTTCCGGATTGGATTACCGAACTCGGAGCGCTCCGGCAGTCTGGTTCCCGGCCGCCTTGGTCATCTTCCGCAGGGAACCGACCAGTGCCAAGGCTTCGGACAGGGCGTTGGGCGCGTCCTTCCCGTAGCCGTCGGCCCCCCAACGGTGGGCCAGGTCCTCGGTCAGCGGCGCTCCGCCGACCATGATCTTGACATTGGGGTTCTTGGCCCGGACCTTCTCGATGACCTGCCTCATCCCGCCCATGGTCGTGGTCATCATGGCCGACATGCACAGGAAGTCCGAGTCGGTGCTCATCACCTCGTCGACGAACTTCTCCGGGGGAACGTCGCGCCCCAGGTCGTACACGGTGAAACCGGCGATCTCGAACATCAGCTTGACCAGGTTCTTGCCGATGTCGTGCACGTCCCCCTCCACCGTGCCGATGACCACCGCTCCCTTCCCCTTCATCCGCCGCGACGCATCGGCCTTGACGTGGGGACGCAGGATGGCGAGGCCCGCGTACAGGGCGTCGGCGCACATGAGCACCTCCGGCACGAAGTACTCGTTGGCCGCGAAAAATCTGCCGACCTCCTCCATGCCCACCGCCAACCCGTCCATCACCGCGGACCAAGCGTCAAAGCCCTCGTCCACCGCCTGCCTGGCCGCCTTCCTCACCCGTTGTTCGTCGTATTCCACCACACCCTGCTGCAATTCCCGCAAAATCACCGCAAAACGTTCGTCCGCCATTACACTCCTTTCCCTCCCCCAAGAACCCGCGTTTCCCGCACCTCCGCTGCCCTGGTTCCGGGACCAGGACAGCGGAAACCAACAAACCGTCCGGCGGAAACTTTCCCGCGGGCCGAGCACAGGTGATCCGATTGCATCCGCCGCACTCCCGAACCGCTCTCATCATCACGTGAACGTTGGGCCAGGGGTGGGACGCGGGATTTCGCGGCCGCCCATGAACACCCGGCCGCCCGGATGTTGTTTGCCGATTTCGACGTCCCAACGACACATTGCCAAACCTCTTCCGCCACCCCCTCCTGAATCGCTGCAACCAAACACAGGCGCCCGGCTCCACCCGCCCACCGTCCAAGAGTCACCCGCCCCCGCACTGACTCTTTCCAGGATCGAATATAAAACAGGCGACCGGCCGGGTCAAGACCGTTTATCCGACTATTCGCCCTTCTACTTTTTCCGGCAAAGAGCACCGTCCGCGTAAGTATTCGGTAAACCCGTAGGTCCAGATGCAGCCTGGATAGTCCAAGTCCGGCCACGGGTGACACAATACTTGAAAAGGAGGGAGCCTTGCCCCAAATAAGGGCCGACGGTCCTC
>JAJZBP010000060.1 GCA_021798855.1 Bacillota bacterium | reverse complement strand
GCTCATCGAGGCATCAAGAGACTCACTCCAGCACGAGCCCTTGCAAACTACCTGAAGACGGCCTGAATCCCCAAAATAGATGGTTGCCATGTTTTACCTTTTTGTCACCCCATTGACACCGCCCAACGGTTTAAGTATTTCGCTGGCGCCACCTCGACGCCCCCTTCTCGCAGGGCCGCCCGCACCGCTTGGGCCACGCGGGCCGCGCCCGGCGTGTCGGCGTGGACGCAGATGGTGTCCACCTCCAGGGGGAGCCAGGCGCCGCCAGCCGCCTCCACCCCTCGCTTGACGGCCAATTCCACCGCCTGCCGGGCGGCCCGCGCCGGTTCGTTGAAAACCGCACCCCGGTCTCCTCTGGGAGCGAGCCGCCCGTCGGGAAGGTAGGCCCGGTCGGCAAACCCTTCCCGGATGACCGGAAGGCCGGCCGCGGCGGCGGCACGGAGCAGTTCCGATCCCGGCGGGGCCATGACGGCCAACCCTCCGAACGCCTTGGCCGCCCGGACGACGGCCAAGGCCAGGGCCGGCTCTCCCCCGGCGGCGGCATACATGGCTCCGTGGGGTTTAAGATGGGTTAGGCCGATGCCCGCCGCCCGGCCAAAAGCCGCCAACGCGCCCAACTGGTAAAGGACGTCCCGGAAAACCTCACCCGGCGACAGGGAAAGACGCCGCCGACCAAATCCCTCCCGATCCGGGTAGCCCGGATGGGCACCGGCGGCCAAACCCAGGCGGGCGGCGGCGGCCACCGCCCGCTCCATCTCCTCCGGTCCCCCGGCGTGAAAGCCGCAGGCCACGTTGAGGGAAGTCACGTGGGGCAAAAGGTCCGCTTCTTCGGGGGAACCCTCGCCCACGTCGGCGTTTAGGTCAACACGAAGCAAAACTTATACTTCCTCGCCATCCTCTTCCGTCCACCAAAGGTCAACCAAATCCAGAACAAGACCGGGGAAAAGATCCGACTCCACTCGTTCCCGCTCCGCTAAGATAAAGGTGTGCCCGCCGGCAAAGCCGGCTTTTTTTCGCTCAGGTATTCTTCCCAGGCTTCCCGGGCCTTCACGCGGTCACAACATCCTTTACTTGCCAAGTGTAGTCTGTTTTGTCCGACAAAACAAGCTATATTTGCAGCCATCCCGCCAGCACCGCGCCGCCGTGGGCGCGGAAAACGCGCCGGGCGATGGTCAGCCCCAACCCGGAACCGCCGGTTTCCCGGCTGCGGGAAATCTCGCCTCGGTAAAGGGGATCAAGCGCCCAGCCACCCGAACTTCCCGCGCCGGTAACGGGCGTGGAGGCAAACCTTTGGGCACGCTTCCCGGTTTTTCGGCGCGGCCAGGGAGGTATCTTATTCAAGGTCGTCGCCTGAGAGCTTATATCGACACCGTTCTCGGTCCACGTCTGGGTCGCCCTGGGCTTGGACGTCCTGGCACTGGTCAACTTCGTCTGAAGCCTGACCCGGAAGCCCTGGATCCTAAAGATCCTGATCTTCCTCGGCCTGGTCGAACTGATCTTCTTGGCCACCTTGAACGGGATCTTCTTCGTGGCGGGCCACTATCCGGGGAACTCTTTAACCATATACCTGGCCTTTATCGCCGCCATGCTCACCTACGGCGCGCAACTTACGAGACCTGAGTGTGCGCAACCACTTGGCCGCGGCGCGCTCCGCGAACCGCTAACCCATTCCCCCATCGAGTGCGAGGGCCATCCATTTGGATGGCCCTCTTGGGGGTTGACCCGGCGGCGTTATTCGTTTCCCAAAAGCTCCGCCAAGCGGCAACCAAAGCCCGGCAAAACGGGGTCTTCCACAACGGCGGCGGGGTCGTCCAAAATAGCCGGTGCCTCGCCGGGCCGGTACCGGGTCAGGGCGCCGGCGTCCGGGTCAAGTATCCAGACGGACCGGACGCCGGCGGCCAAATATTGCTCGACTTTGCGTTTCATGTCCACCCGGGTGTTGGATGGGGATAAGACTTCAACCGCCAAGTCCGGCGGCACTTCGCTGAAGCCTTTGCGGTCGGCAATCAGGGCGATCCGGTCGTTGGAAACGAAGGCCGCGTCGGGAGCACGGAGGGTTTCGGGATCACGCCGGAGGCGGAAGCCGGTGTCGGCGGCCACCACCGTACCCAAGTGACGCTCGCGGACGAATCTGCGCAGGATGCTCCCCACTCCCATGGCGACATCTCCGTGCTCCCACCCCGCCGGCGGCATGATCACCAACTCCCCCTCGTCGATCTCGTACCGCCAGCCCTCCGGCAACCGGTTCAATTCCTCGCCCGTCCAGAGTCGCGGCGCCGCCGGCGGCCCCGCCAAATAATCTTCCCGGGCTTCCTTCACCCCCATCCCCTTCGCCTCCTCTCCTTGGATTCCACCTTAATCCAAAGCGTTCATTCAATCAACCATCGGACCATGCCTTGCCGCAAAAAGGAACCGGCTCCGTTCCCGTTCCCGCAAAACGTCCACCGCTTCCTCCTCCGTCACCTCGGCGAAGCGGACCGTCCCGCCCGGGGAGAGTTGCCCGGCCCGCCCCAGGTCGGCCCGGATGACCACGGCAATTTCCGGATAGCCTCCGGTGGTGGGACGGTCCGCTCCCAAAATTATCGGTTGGCCGTCGCCGGGAACCTGGATGCCGCCTGGAGGCGTCCCCTCGGAAGCCAGGTCGTGGCTGGCGGCAATCAATCGCGGCCCTTCCAGTCGCGCGCCCCGCCGGTCCAACCGAGTGACCCGATAGCTGCCTCCGAAAAAGGCGGCGACGGTTCCCGACGGGAAACGTTCCCGGTGAGGGCCGGGCAAGACCCGCAACACCGTTTCTTTACCGTATGAAGGTCGCAGCGCCGATGGCAGGTTCCCGGTGGGGACGATCGTCCTCACCCTTCCGGCCGGCAGGCGGTCCCCGACCCGCAAGGCGCGTCCCTCGTATCCCCCGACGCCCACACCCAGGTCCGTACTCAGGCTTCCCAACACCGGCGGCACCCGCACGCCTCCCTCCAGGCAGACATAGCCCCAGTTCCCGCCGGCAACGCTCCCCGTTTCCAGCACGCTGCTTGCCTTCAGGTCCAAGGCGCGCCAGGCTTCCACGGGGCGTCCGTCCAGCCGTGCTCCGGCGGCGGCGCCGGACAAAAGAGCGCGGCACGGCCGAATGGCCTCCAACACCGGCCCGCGGTAGGCATATTCCAGGGCCGCCGCTCCCTGCGGGTTCCCAAGCATGGTGTTGCCGAGAAAAAGCGCGTCTTCATCCACGGCCCCGGCCCGGACGATGCCGGAAGCGGCGAATCCCCGGCGCCCGGCGTCTTGGACGGTGGTCAAAAAACCAGCGTCCAGAACCCGTAAGGTATCGGCGCCGGAGGAAGGCCGGAGCGCCGCCGGCGGGATCCCGGCGGCCACCACCGCCGATCCCGCCGCTTCCACCGGGCGGAAAATCACCCGATCACCGGCGCGCAAAAGCGCCGGCGGATCCCCGTCGAAGCGGCAGAGCGGGAGCGGAGTCCGTCCGATGACCCACCAGCCGCCGGGGCTGGCCAGGGGGTAAATCCCCGCCTGATCACCACCGATGGCCACCGAACCGGCGGGCACCCGCAACGCCGGGGTGTCTTTGCGAGGTGTCGCCAGGCGCGGCGGCAGGCCGCCCAGGTAGGGGAAACCGGGCAGGAAACCGAGAAAGCGAACCAGGTACGTTGCGCCGGCGTGGAGCCGGACCACCTCCTCTGGACTCAGTCCGGCATGGGCGGCCACCGCCGGCAGGTCAGGGCCGAACTCGCCGCCGTAGACCACGGGAATGACCACCTCCCGCCCAACGCCTGCCGGTGAACCCGTCGTTGCGCCCGCCGCCTTTTCCCGGACCGCCGCCTTCAACAAGGCGCAGGACAGGCGCAGCGGGTCGTATTCCAGGTAAAGGCTCCGCCGGCCCGGCACGGCCTCCTCCAGGCCCGGCACGTTCGACTCCCGCAGGGCGGTCGCCAGGGCCTGAATCCTCCCCGACAGACCGGCGGCGTCCGTCACCCAGTCGACCAGGAGGCCGCCTTCGCCCGCCGCACGGAACGAAATGTCCCTTTCAATGCCGTCGAACGGCTGTCCAAGCCGGCTCCCAGCGTCACCTTCCATCTTTCCCACCCCTTCCCGACACCCCGAAGCACGAGTTCTCTGATCGTCCTGACGCGGGCGGCATGCCGCCGGCACAAGATCACGCACTCTTCTTCGTTCCCGACGCCGGCCTTTGCGCCAAACCCAGAACCACACCCCAGGCCGGGCTCCCAAACCCATTCGACGTTCTCCCCGATTTTCATCCCCCGCCGGCGTTCGTCGGGTTGCGGGGAACTCGCGGGAAAATAGTTAATCATTTCACGAATTCCTTTCGGCAGGATTCACCGACCACCACCGCGAATCTTTGATATTGCATATGACGTAAACGTCATAAGTTTGGTGGCATCGCCAAAATTTAACCAAAGGGGGATGGATGACACATGGCCGAAGCCAATGGGCTTAATCTTGAACAGTTGGGCATGATCGTCGGAGCGGTTAAGGAAAACCCCAATTTGGGCCGGACTCTGTGGAGGGCCAAGAGCACTTGGAAGAACGGGTTCCAGGTAAAAAACGAGGTTCGGGGCTTCGAGGTTCCCATGGACGAACCGAACGACCTGGGCGGAACCAACACGGCGCCCAATCCCGTGGAGATGGTGCTTTGCTCTTTGGGCAGTTGCCTGAGCATCGGCTTTGCCATGAACGCCGCGGTGATGGGCATTGAGATCCAAAAACTCGAGATCGACTTGGAAGGCAACATCGACCTGCCGGGCTTCGTCGGCCTGACCCCCGAACCCGACCAGTCCCCCCTGCCCGGATTCACCGAAATCCACGCCAAGGTGTTCCTGAAGACCATGGCCCCCAAGGAAAAGGTCAAGGAACTGCGGGAGCGGGTCTTCGGCACCTCCCCGGTGGGCATCACCCTATCCAAGGAAGTCAAGATCATCCCCGAGTTTGTGGAGCGTCGCTTCGTTTAATTCGATTCATTCGGTTTGGGATCGACCGGCCCGGGGGGGAAGCAAATGGGCGATGCCACGCTCCCCGGGCTTTTATTTGTTTGTCAAGAGGTGAGAATTGTGGAGCAGAGCGTTTTGGAAAACGTCCTGGAACAGATTTACGCGGCTGATTCCCTGCAGGAGACGGCCATCGCCATGCGCAAGATCTTGGAGAACCGCTACGGCCCTTTGCCATACATCCTCAGGGTGCTGGAAGCCGACCCGGAGGCTTTCCTAACGGAGGGTCTCCGGCGGTTTCGCCAAGCAAGCCAGGGTCAACTCTCTCCACGGGAGCGGGAAGCGGCGGCCATCGGCGCGGCGGCAGCCCTGCGTTGCACCCATTGCCTGCGCACCCACTTGGAACGGGGTGGGCGACTGGGTTTCACGGACGGGGAACTGGGTGAGGTGCTGCGGGTGGCGGCGGCCATCAGCGAGGCAACGGTGCTGGCCGTGGGAGTGCGGGAATTCCAGACGCTCACCGGAGGATGAGGGCACGCAT
Source organism: Bacillota bacterium (assembly GCA_021798855.1). Taxonomy (GTDB): domain Bacteria; phylum Bacillota; class Sulfobacillia; order JAJZIM01; family JAJZBP01; genus JAJZBP01. The sequence goes on along the minus strand of JAJZBP010000060.1, from coordinate 4,782 downwards.
TTGCTCCGGGCCGGTCACACCCGTGACCGGCCCTTTTCCTGCCGGCAGGGGATGCCCGACGGATTCGAGCGGGTTGGGCCGAGTGCCGAACGGCACCCTCCAGCACCGGGCTCCTTGACGCCCGGGCGGCCCCGAAGGATAATGGATGATGAAAAATGTCGAATTGAGTCGAAAACCAGTGTTCGAGGGGGTGGTCGGAAATGGCCGGCGCTGGAGCGGAGGACTTGGTGCAATGGTTGGAAGCCAAGGTCGCGGAACAAACCGTCGAATGGCGGGAAACTTTCGATGCCATGCCGGCGGCCGTACTGATTTTAGACGAGGAAAGGCTGGTCAAGAGAGCCAACGCCGCCGCCGCCCGTCTCTTCCATCGCTCCCCCCAGGCCCTGGAGGGGATCTCCTTTGCCACCCTGGTCCCATCCCAATTTAACCAATTCGGCGAACCGTCTCCCCCAGGCAACCCAAGGAGCGGCGGCTACACGTTGGCGGCCCCATGGCCGGACGGGCAATGGCACCTGCTCAACCTGAATTCCGTCGCCGACGGCCGACGTTTTTTGTGGATGGCCCAGGACATCTCGCAGGAAAAACGGTCCGAAATTTCCGCCCTCAACCGAAAACAGGAATTGTCCATCCTCTTCGATTTGGCCGAGCTCTTGAATCACGCCATCCACAAACACGCCCTGTTGCAGCAAGCCCTGAATTACCTGCTGCCCAGGCTGGCCGACCTTTGGGGCGGGAAGGTCGAACGCCGCGGGGGGGTTTTTCTGTTGGACGCCGCCGCCGGTATCCTGCACCTGGCGGTCAACGTCGGCCTTCCGGTCGAATTCGTGACCGCGGAGGCGAAAATACCCCTGGGCCACTGCCTGTGCGGCATCGCCGCGGCCAAGCGCCGGGTGATGACCGTCTCCGGGACCCGGCGGGCCCAAGCCAAGGGCTACCCCGCCTGCATTTGCGAATCCCCCGGCGACTATGCCCAGTCCATCATCCCCCTTTTGGGCGAAAAGACGGTGGAAGGAGTCTTGTTCCTATATTTTCGCGCCGGGCACCGCTTCAACGCCGAAGAGAAAGACTTCCTGAGTTCGTTGGGACGCCTGTTGGGGATGGCCGTCTACAACTCCCGTTTGCGGGAGGAATTGAAGCTCAGGGCCAGTCAGGATGAACTCACCGGCCTGAAGAACCGCAACGAGTTTCAGCGCCTGCTGGAGGAGGAGGTGAAGCGGGCCCTGCGCTACAAACGTCCCCTGTCCCTGCTGATGCTGGACATCGACCACTTCAAGCGGGTCAACGACACCTATGGCCACCCTCAGGGGGATCTGGTCCTGCGAACCATCGGCGAAGCTTTGCGCGAATCCCGCCGCGCCTCCGACATCGCCGCTCGCTACGGCGGCGAGGAATTCACCGTCCTGCTTCCGGAGGTGGGACTGAAAGCAGGCGTCCGAGCCGCCGAACGCCTGCGTCGAACCGTGGGAGAACGCCCCGTCCATCTGACCAAGGAAACCATCACGGTGACGGTCAGCGTCGGGGTCAGCACCTTGGGCGGACCGGTCAGCGACGCCGCGTCCCTTGTGGAGGCCGCGGATAAGATGCTTTACGTCGCCAAAGCGTCCGGTCGCAACCGGGTGGAAGCCACCGGTCCGTTCAAGTCGGAAGGTTCCACCGCCGTTTAACGGTCAGGCTCCTCCCACAACGGCTTCGGGCGGACCAGCATCCCGGCCACGCTGCCCACCGCCAGCTTCAGACCGGCTCGGCGGACACCACGCTCCAGTTGCATTCGGCAGGCCGGGCAACTGGTTACCACCAACCCCGCCTCGGTAGCGGCAAACGCCGCCATTTTGCGGGCCAGGATCTTCCCCGATAGTTCCGCATGGCGCAGACCCCAAAGGCCCGCCCCGCCGCAGCAGGCGTCGTACCCCTTCGCTTCCCGGTACTCCACCCCCGGCAGGGACTCCAGGAGACGGCGCGTGGCTTCCCCTTCGCCGCTTTGTCGGGCATGGCAGGGCTGATGGTAGGTCACCGCCAAGGGACCGGGGATGCGCGGACCCGGCGGCGATTCGTAGCCGGTTTCCGCCAGGAAAGCGGCCAGATCCCATACCTTGGCAGCCAGACGCACCGCCGCCGGCTCACGCGGGAGGAGTTCCGGATACTCGCGCAGGGTGGCGGCACAACTGGCGCAGTCGGTCACCACGGTTGGTTCCCCCGCCGCCCGAAAAGCCGTCAGCACCCGTCCGGCCAAGGCCGCCGCACCCTCCCGGTCCCCGGCCGCCCAGAGGGGTAAACCGCAACAAAGCGGCGACAATTCCCAAACGCCGGCTCCCGCCGCCACCAGGACGTTTCCGGTGGCGACTTTCGTTTCCGGATACCAGAAACCATGGGAACAACCGGGAAAGTAAGCCACGCGAATGGGACTTGCGCGGTCCGGCGCCACCCCTCCCGGCGCCTTCCCGGCGCCGTTCGCCCGGCGGCTGAACCGCCCGACCACCCGCAAAAACTCGGGATGGGAGAAGACTCCACGAACCAGGAGTCCGAACAACCCCGCTCCCTCGCGGCTCTTCGCCCGGCGAACCATGCGCGCCGTCGGGATACCCTGGGGGCAGGCGGCGGTGCAACTTCCGCAGAGAAGGCATTCGTTCAAAGCCGAGCGGACCTCCCGCGCCCGCAGCGTTCCCCCCAGGCGGCGGGACAAAAGCTCCAACCGCCCGCGGGGACTGTCGGTTTCCGCCCCCGTGACTCCATAGGTGGGGCAGGTCGGCAGGCAAAACCCGCATTTGGTGCAACGGGCCAGTTCGCGCTCTTCGTGCTCTTCGCGCTCTTCGTTCATTTCCCCTCTCCCCGGTTCGGACAGCAGAAAACTCCCTCCGGATCGAAAGCCGCCCGCACCATCCGGCTCAACCCATCCCCCCCCGGAAAAGCCGGCCAGGGGGTGAGCCTTCCGCCCAAGGACTCCACCACACCTTCCGGCAGCGTCCCTTCCAACAAAAGATGACCTGGCAAAGGCACCCCCACCAGCCGACAACCGCCAAAACCCGCCACCTCCCGCCCCAAATCCGGAAACCGCTCCGGGACCAACCGCACCATTGATCCCGCGCCGTACCGCCCGCATTCCCGCCAAACCGACTTTCCCTCTTCCGCCTCCAACCGCCGCACCTGCCCCGCGGTGCCCCGCAGGATCTCCTCCAACCGGCGCCCGCGGACAACCACGTCCTCCGAGTAGCCCTCCAGCGCCACGAGCAACCTGTTTTCTCCCCGCCCGGCGACGAGGCGCAGCCTTTCCGGCTCCACCCCGCTCCCCACCACGGCCAAACTCCCCCGGACGGCCGCTTCCGCCGCCGGGAACAGCGCCTCCAGGGTCAATTCCGCGGCCGGGCGGGGAATGAGGCGCAGGACCACCTTGGTGATCACCCCCAGGGTTCCCCAAGCCCCCAGGAAGAGGGGCAGCCAGTTGTAACCGGCCACGTTCTTCATCGTCTTGCCGCCCGCCCGGAGCCGCTCGCCCGAAGACAAAACGGCTTCCAAACCCAAAACCAAGCTCCGGGAAAGCCCTCCCCGCCACGCCCGCGGTCCCAAGGGATCAATTCCCCAAGCCGAGAGTTCCCCTCCCACCGTTGCTCCAACCGCCGCCCCTTCGCCGAGCGGAGTCCGAAAGCGGGCGCTCAAGGTCGCCGGAACCGTCGCCGGGCATCCGCCCTCCACCGTGACCGTCAGGTTGTCCTCGTCCACCTCCAGCAGCCGGTTGAAAACGCCGGTGTCCAGGACGACCGCATCCGCCGGTGGAGAGACCCCCTTGGTGCCACCACCCCTCACGAAGACCTTTTTCCCCTGCCGCAAACAAGGGATGATCTCCTCAACCGCTTTTCGGCCTGCGGAATCCCCTGCCGGCGGACAGACCTTCCCCGGGTTCAGACGGCCCGCCGGATCCCACGCCCGCTTCAGCCGGTCCAAGAGGGCCAACTCCGCCGGATCCATCTGCAGTCGCAAATTCTCCCGTTTCTCCAACCCGACGCCATGCTCTCCGGTGATGGTTCCGCCCATTTCCACTCCCGCCCGCAGAATCTCCTGGTCGGCCCGGTGCAACCGCTCCGCCTCCGCCGGATCATTGGGGTCGTACAAAAAGTTGGGATGCATGTTGCCGTCCCCGGCATGGGCCATGGTGTAAACCGGCAGGCCGTGGCGTTCGGCAATCTCTTCCACCGCCTGCAAAGCGCGCGGAATGTCCCGCCTGGGCACGGTCAGATCTTCGGTCCAGATCCGCAGACCGAACCCACCGAGGCAGCCGAAGGCCGCCCGCCTTCCCTGCCACAGGGCCTCCCCCTCAGCCACCGTTTCCGCCCGACGGATTTCCGTGGCCCCCGTCCGTTCCAAAATCGCCAAGGCCTCTTCCTCCTGGGCGGCCAAGCTTTGGGTTGTCCCCTCCAGGTCCATCAGCAAAACGGCTCCGGCGCCGGCGGGATACCCCACCCTCAAGGTCCGCTCCACCAGAGCCACCAGTTTCCCGTCCATGAATTCCAGACTCTCCGGCAAGAGGCCCGCCGCCAGGAGTTCACCCGCCGCCCATCCCGCCGCCCCCGCGTCTGGAAAGCTGACCAGAAAGGTTCGCGTCAGGGGGTAAAGTGGCAGGATGGAAAGGGTCAATTCGGTAATGACCGCCAAGGTTCCCTCGGAACCGAGGAGGAGACCCACCAGGTCGTAACCGCCACCTTCCTCCAGCACCATTTCCCGCCCATCCCCCAGGACGACCCGCGCCGCCCGGACGTGGTCGGCGGTCACCCCGTAGCGCAGGCAGCGCGG
>JAJZBP010000059.1 GCA_021798855.1 Bacillota bacterium | reverse complement strand
ACGGCGGTCAGACCTGGTCCGCCCAAACTTCGGGAACCACCGCAAGCCTCAACGCCGTCGCCTGCGTCGGTTCCTCCACCTGCTGGGTGTCCGGCGCCTCCGGGACCATCCTCTACACGGCAAACGGCGGTCAAACCTGGAGCGCCCAGACCTCCGGCGCCCCCGACAACCTTTACGCCGTGGCCGCCCTGACCGGCTACAACGCCATGACGGTCGGCGGAACCGGCCTGGTCCTGGCCACGACCACGGGCGGCTCCTCCTGGTCGCCCCAGACCTTCGGTTACGACCTCGCCGGCGCGTCCGCCGTCCCTTACGGCTACAGCTACGCCGTCCATGCCGTCGCCTTCGACAATTCTTCCCTTTGGCAAAGCCTGATCCTCTCCTCGACCAACGCCGGGGTGAGTTGGTCCGTGTACAATCCGGGCAGCGGCAGCGCCCCACTGAACGCCACCGCCTTCCCCAACTCCACGGACGGCTGGGCCGTCGGCGCGAACGGCGCCATCCTCTCCACCCAAAACGGCGGCGTGGCCTGGTCGGTTTACAACGCCGGCGGCTATGTCTTTAACGGCGTCGCCGCCACCACGGACGCCAGCACCTACGCCGTCCAGGCCGCGGGCACCAACGGCACCGACGGAGTCGTCTGGTCCTCCACCAACGCCGGCGTCAACTGGTCCGTCTACGACACCGGCTCCCCCAACACCCTGAACAATGTCGCCTGCGTTACCTACGCCGACTGCTGGACGGTCGGCAACGGCGGCGCCGTCTACGCCACCGCCGACGGCGGGCAAAACTGGACCGCCCAAAACTCAGGAACCAGCGAAAACCTAAACGGCGTCACGGCCGTAACCGTGGGCGGCAGCGTCTACGGTTGGGCGGTGGGCCGGAGCGGGACCATCCTGGCCACCACGAACGGCGGTCAGACCTGGTCCGCCCAAACTTCGGGAACCACCGCAAACCTCAACGCCGTCGCCTGCGTTGACGCGAGCCGCTGCCAGGCGGTGGGCGACGGCGGCACCATCCTCTCCACCAGCGACGGCGGCGCCCACTGGTTCCCGGTGAACTCGGGCACCACCGACAACCTCCACTGGACCGGCTTCTTCGACCAGAACCACGGCTGGGCGGTCGGCCAAGCCGGCGCGGTTCTGGTCTGGGTTCCAATCGCTTAATCCAAGGAGCCTGATTTGGGCAAGCGTTCTTCCCTGCGACTCTACCTCTTCCTGGTCCTGGGGGCGGTCTGGCTGGTCGTCCTGGCCGCCGCCCTCCTGGGGGCCTTCGCCAACTGGAACTGGGCCTACTACGACTACCTCTTCCAACTGCGCGGCCCCCAAAACCCCGGCCGGCGGGTGGTCATCGTGGCCATTGACGACCACTCCATCCACCGGTTGGGCCTGACCCCCTGGCCGCGCCAGGTCTACGCCAAGCTTTTGCCCCACCTGAGGGAGGCTAAAGTCGTCGGCTTCGACCTGCTCTTCGACGCTCCGGCCATCCCGGCCGCGGACGCCGCCTTCGCCCCGGCCGTCGCCGCCCAGGGACACGTGGTTTTGGCCACCGCCTTCGGCTTCACCGGCCGGGGGAATCATCCGGTGGAGACCCTGGAGTGGCCCCGCCCGAGCCTTCTGGCGGCCGCCGCCCAGACGGGTTTCGTCAACATGCCCACCGACCCCGACAACGTGGTGCGCCACGTGGTCCCCTTCGACCAGAGCTATTTCGGCCGTCCCTACCCGTCCTTCGCCCTGGCCGTGGCCATGGAGAGTCTGGGACTGAATCCCGGCAACTTGCACTATGGTTCCGGCCGCCTGACGGCCGGAACCCTTGCCATCCCGGTTGACGGCCGGGGACAGACGCTGATCAACTTCTGGGGACCGGGGGAAACCTTTCCCACCTATTCCTTCGCCGACGTTTTGGACGGGCGGGTTCCCGCCGCGACCTTCAAAGGCAAGATCGTCCTGATCGGTCCCACCGACCCGGCGGACCACGACTATTTCTCCACTCCCTTCACCCGGGGCAACCTGGTCGGCCAAAACGCCCTCCCCACCAACGGCGTGGAGATCCACGCCAACGCCGTCTTGTCCTTCCTCACCGCCCACTATTTTCACCGGGCCGCGTGGCCCGTGGGCCTGTTGCTGGCCGTGCTGGCCGGCCTCCTGACCGCCCTGGCCACCTTCCGCCTGCGACCCGGCGCCGGTTTCGCCGCCTTCGCCGGCATCCTGGCGGGAGTGGCCGCCACCTCCGCCGCTTGCTGGTTCGGCGCCCGTTATTACATCGGCCCCTCCGCCCCCCTGGTGCTGACCGCGGCCACCTACACCACCGGCACCCTCTTCAACTTCATCCAGGCCGAGCTCGACAAAAGACACGTCCGCGACCTCTTCGGACGCTACGTCTCCCGCGACGTGGTGACGGCCATCCTCCACAACCCGAACGCCGTCGCCCTGGGGGGTGAGCGCCGGGAGGTGACCCTGCTCTTCTCCGACATCCGCAGTTTCACCGCCTTCTCCGAGAGCAAACCTCCGGAGGAGGTGGTGGGAAAACTCAACCGTTACCTGACGGCCATGACCGAGGCGATCTTCCACCACGGCGGCACCCTGGACAAATACATGGGCGACGGAATCATGGCCATCTTCGGCGCCCCCATTCCCCAGGAGGACCACGCCCGGCGGGCGGTGGCCACCGCCCGGGAGATGCTGGACCGGCTGGAGGAATTGAACGGCCAATGGGCCGGCGAAGGTCTGCCGCCCTTTCGCATCGGCATCGGCATCCACACCGGACCGGTTTTGGTGGGCAACGTGGGAAGCCTGGAACGCCTCGAGTACACGGCCATCGGCGCCACGGTCAACCTGGCCTCCCGCTTGGAGGGACTGACCAAGGAGCACCGGGTGTCCCTCATCCTCAGCGCCGCCACCTACGGGTCCTTGCCGCCGGAGGAGCAAGCCGGCTTCCGGGAACTGGGACAAACGGAGGTGCGCGGGATGACCGAAACGGTGGCCATCTACACGGTGCAAGCAAAAAGCTGAGGCTCCGCGCCGGAAACGCGGAGCCTCAGCTTTTTGTGTTTTTCAGGACCGCCGCGCACCAGGGCTGGCACCAGGCCGGGGGAGCCCGGTACACCGGACCACGGCCCGTATCGATGACCGCCTGAACCAGGCTGGCCGGCGTGACCCACGGCGTACCCACATTTATGCGGAAAATGGCGTCCGGGTTTCCCCCAGGGGCGTTAGCCCCCCCCAACGTACTGAAAAGATAGCGATAACCCTCCCGGTGGAGGATTTGGATCAGAGGCTGGTCGTAAGCGCCGAAGGGGTAGGCGAAATAGGCGGGCACCGACCCCAGGTTGGTGAAGAAGGCGGCCTCGGCCAGGGTCAGGTCGCCGTAAAGTCGTGCCCGGTACTGGGCGGCGGTTTCCGTCCGCCGCGTGGTCCAATTGTAGGCGGGGGCGACGGTGGCCGGAGCCGAGGTCGTGGGATTGACGGCCACGGCCCCGTGGGAATTGTAGGTGTGGGAACCGACGGTGATCAGGTCGCTGCGCAACATGGTCCGCACCTGGGGCCAGGTCAAGCGGTCGGAACGTTGCCCAACCCAACCGGCCACCAGGAAGAGCAGGGCCGGATCGTGGTAACGCAGCAGCAGGGGATAGGCGTAGCGGTAGACGCCCTCGTAACCGTCGTCGAAGGTGATCAGGTAGGCGTTGGGAGGCACCGTTCCCCGCCCCCGGAGGAAGCTGGCAAAACGCGCCGCGCCGACGGCGTTGAAGCCGTCCGCCTTGAGGGCCGCCAGATCGGCGGCAAAGGTGGCCGGAGCGACGGTGTCCCCCTGGGGGTTGGCCCCCAGGTTGTGGAACATGAGGACCACGACCCGGTTGCGGTAGTGGACCGGCCCGGTGGCCGCGGCGGCCACCGCCACGGCCGTTCGGCGCGACGGTCCCGGGGACGGCGCGGGGCCGGCTTTGGACAGGGACGTCGTCCCCCCGGCGGCGCAGCCGCCAAGGCCCACGGTCAGGGCCAACAGCAAGGCCGCCGTCGGCCAAGCCACCCCGGCCACCGATCCAAACCCCGGCTTCCCTCCCGCCAAAAGCCCTCCGCCCCTTCCATGCGCCGGAGAAATATTCCACGGCGGCGCGCCGGATTCCTGCCGCCGCTTCCCTACGGGGTCGACTTCCCCACCGTGTTTCCTTGACCGTTCAGGGCGGCCAGCACTTCCTCCACCGTCCGCCGCCGGTGTTCCGCCAGGATCTCGTTCAGCCCGGCGGGAATTTTGGCGTCGAAGTCGTCCTTGCGCAGGGGCGTCGCCCCCGGGGTCAGGATGACGCTGACCTTTCCGGTCGGCTCCAGGTTGGCCTCGGCCACGTCGCCGAGCGCGGCGATCCCCTGCTCCCGCAGGCCCATCAGCAGGTCGGCCTGGGTGACCCGTTCGCGGCGTTGGCCGGCCGTGTCGACTCGCCCGTTCTGCACCAGGATCCTGGGCACTCCTTGGGTCAACCCTTCGACCCTGGTGTTGTACAGGTTGAGAAGGGTCAAAAGATATTGGAGGATGCCCAAAACCACGATGGGTATGGCCGCGTAGAGGAGGGACACCTTGATGTCCTCCATGGCGATGGCCACCGATTCCCCGATGATGATGATCACCGCCACGTCGAAAGGCCCCATCTTCCCCACCGAACGTTTGCCCATCATTCGGAAGACCGCCAGGGCCACCAGGTACAAAACGGCGGTGCGGTAGGCCAGCGTCGGCCCTTCAGTGATCAGTTGGTGCAAAAAAATCCCTCCACTTGATTTCTTGCCGCTTCAGGTTTCCCCAAAGCAGGATGGCTGATGCGACCACGCCGCTTGACCCCCAACGGAACGGAAGGTATCATTTGCCTCATGGAAACTGACGGCGGCGAGTTTTTTGCTTTTCGGGACATCACCTGCCGGATCGGCAACCCGCCCCGGCGGATCGGGGCCAGCGCCTCCCTGGTGGCGGGCGGGGTGCTGGCAATCAAGGCGCCTTCCGGCGCCGGTAAAACCACCATGTTGCGAACCCTCGCCCGTTTGCATCCCCACCTGTCCGGGGAAGCCTGGTTGTCCGGCCGTTCCTGGCGGACTTTTCCCCCTTCCCTTTGGCGCCGCCGGGTCATCCTGGTGGGCCAGGAGCCGGCTCGCTTCCACGGGACACTGGGGGAGAACTTGGAACGCCCCTTTCGCTTGGGTGCCGTCAAGCGGGAGGTGGTCTTCAACCCAGCCCAGGCCAGGGCACTTCTGGAGGCGTCCGGCCTTTCCCCCGACCTTTTCGACCAAGACGCTCGCCTTTTGTCGGGCGGGGAAGCCGCCAGGATGGCCCTGGTCCGCGCCCTCCTGTTGCAACCGGATGTCGTCTTGCTGGATGAACCCACCGCCTCCCTTGACCATGGCGCCGCCGAAGCCGTCTGCCGCCTGCTGGCCGCCTGGTTGTCCGAAGGTCCTCCCCGCGCCGCCGTCTTGGTTTCCCACGCCGGCGACGAAGCGCGCTTCCCCCTGGTAACCACCCTGTCCCTCCCCCCGGGAGAACCGGCGTGAGGCCCGGTGGCCTGAACGCGGCCCTCATTCCCATCGGCGATTGGCAACTCGCTCTGGCCGTGATCCTCGTCCTTCTGGCCGGCGGCGTTTCGGCGGCCTTCAACCTTGGCCTATTGCGCTCCCTGGCCTGGGGCACCGTCCGGGCCTTCCTGCAACTAACCATCATCGGCTACGTCCTGGTCTACATCTTTCGCTGGAACGATCCCTGGATCACCGGCGGTCTGCTGGTCCTGATGGGAACCGTGGCGGCATGGACGGCGGTTGGGCGCGCGCCGACGCGCGGTGTCCTGGGCGCCAAGGAACGCGGCGCCCAGGACAGAACCCCGGCTCGATTCCTCCTCGCGCGCCGGTGCCCCGTGATCCACCTTTCTCCCCTGGCCCCCCTGTCGCTGGTCTCCCTCCTGTCCAGCACCTTCCTGGTCGCCGCCATCGTGGTCGGCTTGGTCATCTCCCCCCATCCCTGGTACAGCCCCCGCGTCCTGATCACCATCACCGGCATGATCATGGGCAACTCGATGAACGCCATCGCCCTGGCCTGGGAGCGCCTGCACTCGGACGTGGCAAGATCCCGGCGGGAAGTGGAAGCCCTGTTGTCCTTCGGCGCCACCCCCTGGGAGGCCGTGGCCGACAGCGCCCGGCTGGCCGTCCGGGCGGGCATGCTCCCGACCGTCAACACGCTGGCCGTGGTCGGCTTGGTGACCCTGCCCGGCATGATGACCGGCCAGATCCTGGCCGGCGCGGATCCCCGCGAGGCCGTCCGTTACCAGATCGTGGTGATGCTGATGATCACCGCGGCGACCGCCCTCGGCTGTCTCTTGATGGTCGCCCTGTCCTACCGGCGGCTTTTCACCGCCGATGGGGCCCTGGCCCCGGAGACAGGCCCGGAAAAAACGGCCAGGTGAAAAACCAGCGGGGAACTTGGATCTGGCGTTTTGAAAATAAAAAAGACCGGAATTTCCGGTCCCTCCCGGCAATTTATCTTTTCAAGCTCAAAAGGATCGCCGCTACACTCGCGGAACCCGTCAGGATCACGGTCAGAATGGTGCCCAACGCCCACCGAACGTTGGCGGAACGCAAATCGTTAATCCCTTTATGAATGGAACTGAACTCCCGCCAAATATCCCGTAAGCATTCGGTAAACCCATCGGTAAAACTAACTTCGTTGATAGCCTAAGCCAACTTACCATTTTTAACGATATTTACGGTCAAGGAAATCTAAAGCTGTTGGAGATCAGGTCCCAAACCCGGCCGACGGTCCTTATTTGGGGCAAGGCTCCCTCCTTTTCAAGTATTGTGTCACCCGTGTCCGGACTTGGACTATCCCGGTTGCATCTGGACCAACGGGTTACCGAATACTTACAATATCCCTGGTCTTCGTCCGAAAATCGCTCACTTCCGCCCGGAAATCACCCATTTCCCCGCGCAGGCCACCGATTTCGGTCCGAACCTCCGTCCGAGCATTGACGACCTCGGTTCGGATATTGCCGTTCTCCGTTCGGTAAATGCCAAATTCCGCTTTGTCTTCCATGTGTAGGTCGGTCAACTTCCGATCCAGGTCATGCCCAATTTCCTTGACGTCGCCCCGAATATCCCTCATTGCTTCCTGCATGTCTTCCAGCCGCTTCAACCCGAGCCAACCCGTCGTAACCTTTTCACTATCCAAGCTTGAAGCCAATTCGTTGAGTTGATCTTCCGCGTATTTGGTTAAAGCAAAAATTGGCGAGTTCAACTTACCGCAGTTGCTGGTTTGATCGACCATTTAGTCCTTATGATACCATTTGATGGCTGTCCTTGTCAACATATGTAAAACTGCCGCGTTTGTCGCCGCAACGAAAAAGCCGCGGGATTCCTCCCACGGACCTATTTCTCGCCTAACTTCACCGCCAAGCACCGTTCAGGCCAAAGCGATCTGGAAGTCCCGCCCCTCCCAGGTCCGACTCTCCGGCCAATAGAACGTAAAGTCGAGCCTGTCACCGGCGGCAAAGCTTCCCGCCGGCCACTCGTACATCCAGACTCCGTGTCCCCGCGGTTCAAGGGGATCGTGGCGCACCGTCCGCCATTCGTCGTCCGACCAATGGAGGGCGGCGGGCGCATACACCTCGATGCAAAGCCGGTCCCCCGCCGGAACCCGGCGAATTTTGTGGTTGAACTTCCAGATATCCGGGTGCTGGGAATGCCGCCCGGGGGAAGCGTAACGCCGCCGCACCGGATCGGGGCAATCGAAAACCGCGCGGTCGCGCCGGGAACGCAGGAGCTTGATGTATTCGGCGTGGGCCCAGGCCAGCGGCGCCACCGCACCGGTGGCCCGCCCGCAAAACAGGTTTTTTTGCGGCAGGTCCGCTTCATCCCACACCTGTTCCGGCAACATCCCCGTCGCACCCGCGAAGGCCTCCAGCGCGGCCACCAAGGAGTTCACGTCCCGTCCCGCCGCCAACTCGTAATGGGCGCGTTCCCCGGTCAGGAGCGGCCAAGCCCGGCCGATGCCGTGGCCATCGTAAGGATCGCCATCCGCTTTCTCACCGTAGCCGTCGTGGTTGTAGCGATGCCAACACGGACCGAAGGGTGTTGCCACGCGGCAGGCGGCATCGTAGACCGGCAGGGACTTGCGCACGTGAGTATTGTCGGAAGTGCGCACCCCGTAGCTCACCAGTTCGAGAAACCCACCGTCCACCACGGAACACGGATCCACCGTCAACTTTTCCATCCGGTTGGCTATTTTTACGCCGGCCTCGCCCCCTTCCAGGGTATCGTCGCCCAGAGCGCCGGCGATCCGTTGGTAGTGTTCTCCCAGTTCCGGCTGACTGCAACCCCTGTTCGTGAAGGTCCATTCTTCCAAATGACCGGCCCAATAATCGGCCACGTCCAGGAAATAATCAAGCGCGATTCGGTCATCCTCTTCCCTGGCGAATTCGGCGGCGCAGACCAGGGCGGCGATGGCGGCCGCCAGGGTGGAAGGAGAATAACCGCTGTTTTCCTCCCAGCGTTCCTGGGGAGTGACTGGACCCACCCGGGCCACGGCGTAGGCGGCCGGAGCGACGATGGACGGGTAGGGGTTGAACTCCAGGGCTCGGCAGTTCTTCAGTCGCCAGGCCAACAGGATGGGAAAGGCGATCTCATCCAATTGGAGGCTCCGCCAATAGGGTTCGCCGTACACCCAAAAGTTCTGCGGCCAGGACCCGTCGCCCCGTTGAGTTCGCATGAGGTAGTGCAAAGCCGCGCGGGCTCCCCCGGCGTCACCGCAAGCCAGGCGTCCGGTGGCGACGTGGTAAAGGTCACGGGGCCACACCAGGTGATAGCCGCCGGCATTGTCGTCACCCGTGGCCTCGCCCCAAGGGATGCCCAGGGAAGCAATGTGGGCGCCGGGGTTCTGTTTGTCCTCGTGGGCCTTCAGCACCATCGCCGACAGATAATAGAGCCTTCCTCCGTCGGCGCTCTGCGCCGAAAGGTCGTCCAGGCGAGCGCACCAGCGGCGCCAACCCCGGATATAGGCCGCTTCGATTTTTTCGTAATCGGCTTGGGCGGTGGCCAAGGCGTTGGCGCAGGCCTCGGCCTGGCTTCGTCCAAAACCGGCCGCCAGGGTGAAGGCTCCCGCCGCAAAACCATCCCATTCCGCCGTGGCCGCCACGTTGCCCTCGAAAGCGGCACCGGTATGCCAATCCGGCTCGTGGCCACCCATCAATTGCGTCCAACCGTCGTTCAGCCCGACGAACCCACAATTGGCCCTGGCCATGGGCACTGAGGCGCAAAGCGCCAGCCAAGCGCCATGTCTCCAGGCGACCACCATCGTCCGCCCATTCCAATCCACCACCTGGGCCGAATTGCCGTTACCCCTTCCCCCCAGATGAGGGGCAAGGAGCGTGAACAACCTGACGCCGGCAATTTCCCCGCCTCTTCCCCAACCCCAACTGGTTCGAACGGCCAGGGCGGGCCGCTCCGGGTCGGCGATGATCCGTTTCTCCAGGTGAAAGCGCCCTTCCCGGTCCGCCGTGACCACCTTCCAGGCCAACGCCATCGGGTCGATCTGCTCGACGGTGGTCGCGCCGTCCCGCCTTTCTTCGAAAACTCCGCCACCCGGGAGTCGAACCAAGAACTGGAGGTCGCGCGTGTTGGGCACGTCCACCCGCGGGTAATAGATCTCGGTGACCACTCCCTGAGCCAAAGTGAACCAGAGGGGCGAAGCGGCTTCGACGGCCGTCCCCACACCCTGCTTTGCCCCCGGAGCCCAGTTCGGCTTAAGACCAGGTCCTCCGACCACCGGCACCGCCATAGTCATAGCCGAATCGCCCCCAGCCATAAATTTATCGTTTTCCGCTTCGGCCCATTCCGGCTCCGCGCGAAAATCCCTCCCTCCGCGAAGGAGGGGAAGCTGTCAATCGGATAGCCTGCCGATTCCGCTCAAGCCCGCAGTTGCCCTCCCATCCGTTCCAAGGCCAGTTTCACCCGGCCCTGGGCCTCCTCCACTTCGCTTTCGGTGAGGGTGGCCGCATTTGAACGGTAAACCAAGGCATAGGCCAAACTGCGCCGGTGCGCAGGAATTTGGGGGCCGGTGTAGACGTCGAAGAGGGAAAGGCTCTCCAGGATCTCCCCGCCGGCCCGCCGGATGGCCGCGGCCACTTCCGCCGCCGTCACTTCCAGCCCAAAGACGACGGCCACATCCCGTTCCACCGCCGGAAAGCGGGGCAAGGGACGGTAGTTGTACCGGGCCTCCGGGTTCAAAAGGGCCTCCAGGCGCAACTCGGCCAGGTAGGCCGGCCCCCTG
>JAJZBP010000058.1 GCA_021798855.1 Bacillota bacterium | reverse complement strand
GGTGACGGGCCCCCCGCTCGCCCCCCCCGCCGCCCGATTTACCGCCGATGAAGGCTACCGCGCCATAAAGGTATTCCGTCAATGGCGGCGAATACATGACCCAAAAGGGTTGGCAACCCGCCCCGTCCGGAAGGAATTCTTCCACCGGATGGTTAATCCAATCGACCAATCACGTCTTCATTTTTTTCTCCTTTTTTACGATAAAAAAACAGCAAGATTTTATCCGTTGCCCCATTTTCTGCTTTCCCCGGTTCCGCCCCCGCCCCGCTCCGGTTCCCCGAAGGGAGGTTTCCCCCTTGCCCAGCACCTTCGGCCCCCTGCAGCTTGGCCTCTCCGGCCTGCAGGCCCAGCAGATCGGTCTGGACGTCACCGGCCAAAACGTCGCCAACGTCAACACCCCCGGTTACAACCGCCAGGAGGCCGTCCTGACCGACAGCCCCCCCACGCCCAACACCCCCGGCGAACTCGGCACCGGCGTCACCGTCGCCCAGATCACCCAGGCCCGGGACACCTTCGTCAACCAGCAGTTCCGCAACCAGCAAAGCGGCCTCTCCCAGTGGCAGGCCGCCCAAAACGGGCTCAACGAGATCCAGGCCATCTACAACGAGCCCTCCGCCACCGCCATCTCCGGCGTCCTCAGCCAATTCTGGTCCTCCCTCCAACAGCTCGCCGGCAATCCCGAGAGCCTGGCCACCCGCACCACCGTCGCCCAGCAGGGCCAGAACCTGGCCTCCTCCATCAACACCGTCTACTCCAAGCTCCAAGACCTCCAGGGCAACCTGAACAACCAGGTCGGAGCCATCGTCCAGCAGGTCAACACCGACGCCTCCCAAATCGCCGCCCTCAACGGCGAAATCGAAGCCGTCACCGGCGGCGGCCAGACGGCCAACGACCTCATTTCCCAACGCGCCAACCTCCTCGACCAACTGTCCAAACTGACCGGCGTCCAGGTCACCCAGGAGACGAACGGCTCCGTCCAGGTCGACAGCGGCGGCGGCACCTTGGTCTTCGGTTCCACCGCCCACTCCCTCGCCGCCGTCACCCCCACCGGCAGCAATCTGAGTCGGGTCGTTTGGGGCGCCTCCGGCGTCGCCTTCAATACAGCGGCCGGCGGCCAATTAGCCGGCACGATCACCCTCAGGGACACGACCATCCCCGGCCTCCAAAGCCAACTCAACACTTTCGCGGCCAACCTGGCCAGTGAAATGAACACTTTGCAGCAAAACGGCTACGCCCTGAACGCCAACTCCCCTTCGGGGATCAACTTCTTCAACGTCACCGCCGGCTCCGAGGCCGCCAGCATTGCCGTCAACCCTGCCGTCACCGCCGACCCGACCCAAATCGCCGCCGCCTCAAACCCCAGCGCCCCCGGCGACGGATCCAACGCCCAAAACATGGCCGACCTGGCCACCACCACCGTCCCGGCCCTGGGCAACTCAAGCGTCGGCGACTACTACAACGCCACCATCTCCGGCCTGGGCATCCAAGCCCAGACGGCCAACCAGATGGTCACCAACGGCCAGGCCCTGGTCACCCAGATGACGAACCAGCGTCAGGCCGTCTCCGGGGTCTCCCTGGACCAGGAGGCCACCAACCTGGTCACCTACCAGCAGGCCTACGGCGCCGCCGCCGACTTCATCAACACCGTCAACACCCTTTTGAACACGCTGATCCAAACCGTCGGGTAACGGGGGGGAACCAAATTTGCGGATCACCAACCAGATTCTGACCGGCAACTTCCTCTACGGCTTAAACAGCCTGCAAAACCAGATGGAAACCTATTTGAACCAACTCTCCACCGGCAAGGCCATCAACGTCCCGTCCGACAACCCCGTGGGCGCCGGCAACATCCTCCACTATAACGACATCCTGTCCCAGACCAAATCCTACCTGGCCAACGTGGCCGACGGCATCTCCTGGCTCCAGACCACCGACGGCGCCCTGCAAAACGCCACCAACGTCCTCCAGACCGCCAGCCAGTTGGCGGTCCAGGCCGGGAGCGGCACCATGAACAAAAGCGACCTCGCGGACATCCTCCAGCAGGTCAACTCCCTGATCGGCCAGATGGTCCAGGTCGGCAACACCGCCTACGGCAGCCAATACGTCTTCGGCGGCTACAAGGACACGACCCCCGCTTTCACCGCCGTCACCGGCGCCAACGGTCTCGTCACCCAGGTGACCTACAACGGCGACACGGGCGCCGTCCAACGGGAGGTCGGCCCCGCCACCCTGGTCACCGTCAACCTGACCGGCGGCCAGGTCTTCGGGCAGGGCTCCACCGGCGGGACGGCCCCCAACGTCACCGCCACCGGCAGCGGCGTCTTGGGCGACCTCCTCCAGTTCTCCGCCGACCTGCAAAACGCCGCCGCCGGCGCCACGGTGAATTTCGCCACCGACCAAGCCAACATCCAAAACGACCTGAACAACCTGACCACCGCTTCCGCCACCAGCGGCTCGCGCCTCCAACAGTTCCAGGCCGCCCAGAATAACCTGCAGGCCTTCCAGGTCAGCGTCACCGACCTCCTGGCCCAGGTGCAGGACGTGAACATGGCCAAGGCCATGACCAACTTCTCCAGCCTGCGCAACGCCTACCAGGCCGCCCTGAACGCCGGAGCCAACCTCCTGCCACCGGATCTATTCAACTTCCTGAAATAAGACGAAAACACGAGAAAAACGCGGCAACGATCGTCTTTTTGGTCAATTTTCCGCTCCAGAAAACCCGCGGAACTCCAAATCGCCCCCTCTTAATCCTAAACATTATTTCCTTTTTGCCAGATAAAGAGGTTGCGAACCTTTCCGGTTTTCGTCCCATTTCCGCCAAAAAGGAGGGAGCGCGCCGCAGGAAAAACGCCGCTTGGCCCGGCGACGACAAACCCGGAAAGGACGGATCAAGATACAAGTCGGAGAAATGCCGGCCTGGATGACTGAGGTGGAAAAGGCCGCCGCGGAACTGGCCCCGCGCCTCGCGGAGGAGGCCGGGCTCAACCTCCGGCAGAGCGTATTCACCCACTACCAACGGCTCCTGACCCTCCCCCTCCTCGGCCTCCCGCCGGGAGGCATCGTCTTGGACGTGGGCGCGGGCACCGGGGCCATGGCCCTGGACATGGCCAAAAGCATGGGCGAAGGCGGACGGGTCTTCGCCGTGGACAACGATCCGACCATGCTGGAGGCGACCCGGCAACTGGCCGACGCTCTCAAGACCCCGGTGGAAACGGTCCTCGGCGACGCCGGCGTCCTCCCCTTCCAGGACGACACCTTCGACGTCACCGCCGCCCGCTTCCTCTTCCAGCACCTGCCGGATCCGGCGGCCGCGCTGTCCGAGATGGTCCGGGTCACCCGCCCCGGGGGGGCGGTGGCCGTTCTGGACGTGGACGACGGCACCGCCCTGGAAGACCCGCCCCTCCCCCCGGAAGCCGCCGCCCTTTACCGGGCGGTGACCGAACTGCAGGCCCGGCGGGGCGGCGACCGCCAAATCGGGCGCCGCCTCTACCGCCTCTTCCGGGAGGCCAGGCTCCAACCCGTCGGCGTAATCGGCATCCCGCGCATCCAGTTGGGTATTGTCCCCGGACCACGCTCGGAAGAGATCATGGACCACCACCTGCGGCGCTTGGAACGGGAACGGGAGGCCGTCCTGTCCGCGGGACTCCTCGACGCAGCCGCCTTCGCCGCCGGGCTGGATGCCGTCCGTGGCGCCGCCGGTGAGGACCGCTTCGCCTACGAAGTGGAACTGGTCGCCCTGGGCACGGTTTGTGCCAAATAAGATTCACAGAAAGGTGGGAATCACAAAATGTACGTCAACAACAACTCGGCGGCCCTGAACTCCTGGCTGAACCTGAACAACACCACCTCGACCATGGAGAACACCCTGGCCCAGTTGTCCTCCGGCTATAAGATCAACTCGGCCGGCGATAACCCGGCGGGCTTGGCCATCGCCCAAAACATGCAGGCCCAGGCCAACGCCCTCTCCCAGGGCTCCCAGAACGCCCAAAGCGGCGTTTCCCTCCTGCAGACGGCCGACGGCGGCCTGAACCAGATCCAAAACATCCTCCAGTCCATGTACCAACTGGCCTCCCAGGCCGCCAGCGGCACCATGAACTCCACCGACACCTCGGCCATCCAGTCGGAGATGAACCAGTACGCCAAGGAGATCACCCAGATCACCAACACCACCACCTTCAACGGCTTGAACCTCCTCTCCGGCGCCCTCAACAACACCCAGGTGCAGTTCGGACCCAACGGCAGCATCAGCGGCACCAGCAACAACCTGACCATTGGCATCGCCGCCAGCGACTCCTACAGCCTGGGGATCGAGGGCAAGAACGGCACCCTGGCCACGGGCGGGGCCGCCACGGCCACCGCCCCCGCAACGGCCGCCGACGTCAACCTGAGCACCGCCGCGAGCAACGTCATCGCGGGCAACAACCTCTCCGCCGGCACCTACTCCGTCGGCTCGACTTACAATGGCTGGAGCACCGGCTCTTTCTCCAAGAGCGCCGACGTGACCGGGGCCAAGATCAGCGGCACCTACGCCAGCAACGCCACCAACAAGTACGCCATTTCCCTCCATACGAGCTCCGGCAAGAAGGTCACCAGCGGCTCCTACACGGTGAACGGCGGCACGGCCCAAACCATAAACTTCGCCTCCACCGCTTCCACCGCGGCCAAGTTCTCCTTCGCCGGGGTGACCCTCCAGTCCAGCCTCACGGCCACCGCCAGCGCCACCGACACCATCCACCTGAGCCTGAAGCCCATGACCACCACCTTCAAATTTTACAATAACGCCAACGCCACCGCCCCGGCCGTGGCCAGCAAGGTCATGACCGGTCCCCAGAGCAAGGCCACCCTCACCCTGGTCAACGGGAGCAACACCTACTTCACCGACAACAGCGTCACCACCACCGCGGCCAGTGTGGCGGCCCCCACGGCCGTCGCCGCCAGCACGGTCTTCGGCGGCAAACTTGTCAACGGCTACGACACCTTCGCCGTCACCAACGCGGGCAGGACAGCGACCGGCAGCAACGGCGCTTTGTCCACCTCCGCCAGCCTGTCCAAGGCCCTGGACATCACCAACCAGAGCAACGCCCAGTCGGCCATGACCATCATCAACAACGCCATCAACACCGTTTCCGCCACCCGCGGCACCGTGGGCGCCTACATGAACCGGCTCCAGTTCGCCTACAACACTAACCAGGTCACCTCCCAGAACCTGACCAACGCCCGCGCCGGGATCATGGACACCGACATGGCCATGGCCATGGCGACCCTGAGCCAGCAGCAGGTGCTCCAGCAGTCCGGCGTGGCCATGTTGAGCCAGGCCACCGCCCTGCCCCAGGCCCTCCTGCGGCTCCTGACCTAAGGCCAACCCTGAAGCGGTCTAGCCGGAAAATCCTCCGGCTAGACCACCCTTCTTCCCAGCCAAGGGACAAAGGAGGTGTATAACCTATGAGCGTGGGATCGATCAACTCAAATTCCCTTTTCAACAACCCGACCCTTCTTGGGCAAATGCTCCCCGGGATCAACGTCCAGGGGATGCAACAGGCTTTGCAAAGCGAGCTTTACCTGACCGAGGCCCCCCTGGGTCAGCTCTCCAGCCAAATCCAGACCCTCTCCAACCAGAGTAGCGCTTGGTCGCAGGTGGCCTCGCAGGTCGGATCGCTTTTGCAAAGTGCCCAGAGCCTCCAATTGCCGTCCACCTTCGCCGCCGCCACCACCGCGACCCAGGCCAGCGGCAGCGCCTATTTTTCCGTCACCGGCGGCGCCGACGCCCCGGCGGGCGCCTACAACGTGACGGTGAACAACGTGGAGACCAACCAAAGCACAATCTCAAACCAGCAGACTTCCCAAGCCACCGCTCTGGGCCTTTCCGGTTCGCTCACCCTTACTTTCGGCACCCAGAGCCAAACCGTCAACGTGGGCACCGGCGACTCCCTGCAGTCCATCGCCACCAATATCAACACGGCGGCGGCAAAACTTACCGGCGTCACCGCCGGTGCCACCGTGGTTCCCAGTTCCGTCGGCGGTGTCAACGGCTACACTCTGGCCCTCACCGCCAACGGCACTCTGGGGGTTTCCTCCGGCGTAACCGGCCTCAGCTTCACCACCCCCACGGCCTACCAGGCCGGCTCCTACAGTCTGAACGGGGTGACCAACACCGTCAATTCCAACACCGTCCAAAACGCCGTCAACGGCGTGACCCTAAACCTCCTGGCCGCCGGCTCCGGCTCCTTCAACGTGACCAACGACACCGCCACCATGTCCAACGACCTCCAGGGCCTGATCAACGGCCTCATCTCCGTCATCAACCTGATCCAGACCGACACCGGCAAGGGAGCGGTGCTGGAGGGCAACCCCACCCTGCTGGCCCTGCAAAACCAGCTCATGAGCGTCATGCAAAAAGCGGTGCCGGGGCTGTCGGCCAACATGAACACCCTGGCCGATCTGGGTCTGACCATCGCCACCACCACCACCCCCGCCACCACCCCCGGCACCTCGCCCCAGGTCAGCCTCGCCCTGAGCCTGAACTCCGCCACCCTGAACACCGCCCTCTCCGCCAATTGGAGCGGGGTGCAGAACCTGGTCACGGGCACCGGCGGCATCGCCGGTCAGTTGGCCAGTGTGCTGCAAAGCTATAACGGCACCACCGGGATCATCGGCACCCAACAGTCCGCCCTGCAAAACCAGGAGCAGACCCTGACCAACCAGGAAAGCTTGGTTCAGCAGATGGTCAACCAACAGCAACAAACATTACAGGCGGAATTCAACAACCTGATCAGCATGATGCTGCAATCGAGCCAGCAGAGCGGTTACCTGACGTCCATGATCAACAGCCTGGGCGGCTCTTCCAGCAATTCCGGCAAAACCGGCGGCTAGCCTCTCCTCGCCGGCGGCCCGGCGGCGCCGGTGCCCTGATTGAGTTTTGCTTTTTTTAATTGATGGAGGTTTTTTCGGTGATCAACACCTGCGAACTGAACGCCTACCGCAAAGTCGTGGAGGAAACCATGCCCCCGGAGAAATCCATGGCCGAGGTCTTCCGCCGCCTGTTGTCCGTTCTCGGCGAGGCCGGACGGGCCATCGACGAAAAGGACGCCCCCCGGGCCCACGAAAACTTGATCCTGGGCCAGGAAGCCATGATTTACCTGTCGGCCGCGCTGAACCGGGAGGCAGGGGAATTGCCCGCCAACCTCGAACGGTTATACGCTTACATCAACGGCCTCCTGGTCAGAGCCAACCTGGACAAGGACCGGCTTCCCCTGGAGGAAGCCATGCGCCTCTTGCAGGTTCTGCGGGAGGGCTGGGAGGAGGCCGAAGCCGCCCGGAAACGGTTTTGAAGCCCCCGGCCGGAAAGGATGGATTCGCCTGCGCGACCTGATCACCGTCTGCGTCATCGCCCGCAACGAGGAAAAATGGCTCACCGACTGTCTGGCCTCCGTCGCCGGCCTCGGTGCCTCCTTGGTGGTGGTCGACTGCGGCTCCCTGGACGGAACCGCCGCCGTCGCCCGCTCCTTCACCGAACGGGTGGTTTCTTGCCCTTGGACCGACGATTTCGCCGCCGCGCGCAACCGCGCCTTGGCGGAAGCCGACACGCCTTGGGCGCTGACCCTCGACGCCGACGAACGCCTGGTCAGCGCCGATCCGACCACGGTGGAGACCGTTTTGCGCACGGTGGATTTGGACGGCGTCACCCTGCCGGTATTGTTTTACGGCGGGCCGCACCTGGTGGAACTCGCGCGCCAACCGCGACTCTTCCGGCGGGCGGGGGCCGGTTACCGGGGAAAAGTGGCCGAAACCCTCCAAATCTCTCCTTCCCGCTGGAGTTTCTT
This sequence comes from Bacillota bacterium, assembly GCA_021798855.1. GTDB lineage: Bacteria > Bacillota > Sulfobacillia > JAJZIM01 > JAJZBP01 > JAJZBP01. Next base: position 2,493 of record JAJZBP010000058.1, on the reverse strand, counting down.
TCCCCGGCCCGACCTCCTGGAAATAAACAACCTGGGCCATTTCGGTCCCGGCCTCCAACAGCGGGGGAGCCTCCTTAAAATCCAGCCCCTTTTGGAAGCTGAACTGGAGAACACCGAGGACCCCGAGCGGCGTCTCCAATTGGTCCTGCGGCTCGGCGGCGTTTGGTTGCGCGGCGGTTCGTTCCCTCAGGCGGCCGGCTGTTTCCACGCGCTGTCCCAGGAGCCGCACCTGCCCGCGGACGCCCTTCTCCCGACCCTGCTGGGCCTTTTGGAAGCCCTCACCGGATTGGAGCAGTTCGCCGACGCGGTGGATCTGGCCGACCACATCCTGGCCAAGGACGCCGGCCTCAAGGTCGCCTGGGGCCGGCGGGCCTACGCCCTCAACCGTTTGGAGCGGAGCCGGGAGGCCAGGGAGTCCATCCTCCGGGGCATCGGCGCGCGCCACTGCCTGAGTTGGTCCGGCGGTGAAGACGCGCGGATCACCCAGGAACTGTGGTTCGACCTGGGCGTCACCCTGTCCCGGTTGGGCGAACACGCCGGAGCCGTGTACGCCTTCATGAAACTCAAGGCCGAGGCCCCCGGTTGGTCGGGACCCGTTCCGGTGGAACGGATGGTCTTTCGCGCCCTGGTCGAGGGCGGCGCCATTGCGGAAGCCAAACTGCTTTTGGGTGAATTGGCCGGGCGGGACGCCGGGGTCCGAGCCGCTCTCTTGGAGGATTTGTCCCAACTTGGCCACCCGGAGCTGGCGCTCGACTTGCTGGTCGGATCGGAAAACGCGCCGGAGACGGTGCCAAGATGAAGCCCTCGGTCATCCTCCTCTCCATCGACAGCCTGCGCCGGGATTTTCTCGACGCCGGGAGCCCCTTCTGGCAAAGTCGCGGCCTGAAACTGGTCCTTCCCCAACTTTACAGCTTTTCCCGGACCATGACCCGTTTCACCCGAGCCCGTTCCACCACCTCCTACACCACCACCGCCCACGCCGGCATTCTCACCGGCCTCTACCCGCCTCTGCACGGGTTGCGGGCTTTTTACCACCACAGTCTGGACAGACGCTCTCTCACCCTGGCCGAGGTTTTGCAAACCGAAGGGTACGAAACCATCCTCTCCACCGACACGCCGGAACTTTTCGTCCCCAATGGACTGGCGCGCGGTTTCGCCAAGGTGTTCACCCGGGACGACCACAAGCTCTGGGCTCACCTCCACCGGGTTTACCGGGAAAAACCGGTGTTCCTGCTGGCCCATTTCTACGACGTCCATGAGCCCTACGGTTATTCCGAATACCCCATCGTCCCGGAGGCCAACGACTGGTTCTTTCAAGCCATGGAGCGGCTGCACCGGGAAATGGGGAAAAGCTACGGCGCTTTCCGGGACAATTCCCCCTACGACCTGTTCTATTCGCTGCCCCACAACCCCGAAGTCTCCATCCGTCTTTACGGCGGCGGCATCGAACAATTCGACCGCCACCGCTTCGCCTGGTGGCGGGAACGCCTGGACCGTTACTTTTCCCCGGAACGGGATTACACGCTTTTCCTCGGTGACCACGGGGAGGGGGTCTATCCCAAGTTCTTCGGCCACGGCGCCGAGGTCATCGACGGCGTCCTGGACATCCCCCTCTGGGTGCGGGGGCCGACTTTTTCGCCGGGTGAACACCACCACCCCGTCACGTCGGCCGATGTCACGCCCACCTTGGTCGATCTCCTGACCATCTCCTTGGACCATGCCGAGGGGTTCAGCGGCCGGAACCTCCTGGACGATTCCCCCCGGCCCATCTACTCCGAATACTGGAAGACCATGGTTAATACCGACACCCGCGACGGCCTCCCCCCCATCCGCCAGGACGATTCTGGACAATTCAAGATCCCCTCCGACGTGGAAACCAGGAACGCCGTCGGTCAGCGCCGGGTGGACGCCCCGGAGGGCCAAGCCATCATCAACTGGGAACCGGATCTGGTCGACCTGGAACCGGATTCGCCTCGCGACGCCGTGGAACGAATCCTGCGGGGGATCGACGGCAAATTTGAAGACGGAACCACTTATCAGGAGACGGCCGCCCGGGTGCAGGAAAGGGGTTGGCGTCCGGTCGCCCGGGAGGCGCTGGGCCTGCACCGGCCGGAGGAGTATTACACCTTGGACGGCCGGGCCGCCGACGGCGCCCATCCGCTCTTCGACGAAGCCCGAAGGCTGCACGCCCTTTCCTTCCACCGCCGCACCCCCGTCCTTCCCCTCTCCCCCGAACTGGAAGGGAAGATCAAACGGGCTCTGGCCACGGCCAGGGCGGCCCTGGACCGTTTCGGTTCCGACCTGGGGTTGGGCTTCACCGGGGGCAAGGACTCCACGGTCACCCTGCACCTTCTGCGCCGCGAGGGTTTCCGGGGGCCGGTGGTCCAGGTGGACACCGGCGTTGAATTCCCCGAGGTTTACGCCTTCCGCGACCACGTGGTCAAGCTGTGGGATCTGGACCTGCGCGTTTTCCGCAACGAGGAGGCCTTGGCG
>JAJZBP010000057.1:8763-10616 GCA_021798855.1 Bacillota bacterium | reverse complement strand
GGCAATGCGGATATGCTTCAATGGGGCCACGGCAACTTGGCCGTGGAAACGCGGAGAGCATCCGCGCCCGCTATGCGGCGATCACGCTTCAATGGGGCCACGGCAACTTGGCCGTGGAAACGGCGAGGCCGGCGCGGTGAAGGTAACGCTGTTGCACTGCTTCAATGGGGCCACGGCAACTTGGCCGTGGAAACTCGTTAGCCACGGTGAAACCCGACACAGCATCGTTGCTTCAATGGGGCCACGGCAACTTGGCCGTGGAAACACCGCATCCAATTCGCCACCCTCGGGAAAGTGCTTGGCGCTTCAATGGGGCCACGGCAACTTGGCCGTGGAAACAACTCACCCTCGGAAACTGCACACCTAATTGAATTAGCGCTTCAATGGGGCCACGGCAACTTGGCCGTGGAAACGCCACAGCCAAGAGTACCCGTGGTTTCGATAAATGAGCTTCAATGGGGCCACGGCAACTTGGCCGTGGAAACCGGTGTCCCCGCCGCGTCGGGCGGGTAGGGGAGCCCGGGCTTCAATGGGGCCACGGCAACTTGGCCGTGGAAACCAAAGGAAATTTTGGAACAAGCATTGAAAAGAATGGGCTTCAATGGGGCCACGGCAACTTGGCCGTGGAAACTTGGATTGCTGGGCACAACAAAGGGTTCCCCTTTATGCTTCAATGGGGCCACGGCAACTTGGCCGTGGAAACAAGACGGAACTGGACTGAATATTCATCGGTGAATAAGCTTCAATGGGGCCACGGCAACTTGGCCGTGGAAACGGTCATCCAACCGGGACTTACCAGGCACTGCCCGGTTCGTTCTCCCGCGAGCGGCAACGCCAAAGCCTCCTGTGAAACCGCAACGGCGGGCCGACCCAGCCGAGTCGCCGAGCTTGGAACCAAGCCCCGCAAGGCTTCCGTTAATTGCGAGCGACACCCCGGCTTTCGGAAAGGATTGACCCTCTCGCAGACCCGCGGCAGTTTTCCGTTTTCGCTTCCTTCCTTACAATGAGGCCACGGCAATTGGGCCGTGGAAACCAATTTTCCTTTTTCAAAGGACAACCTTTCACGCCCATTGTCTCCCAATGGGCTTCATACGTCAACCTTTTTCAAAGCGATCTTTTTTCAAAGCGATCCTTCAGACGATGGTCGCGCCTCTTTGGACCAACTCCACGGGTTTCCCCAAGTGCTCAACGCCTTTGACCGGACGCCCCTCGGACGGCCCGAGGTCGAGAATCAGAACCTGGTCCTCCCGATGGTTGATTATATCCGCAAGCACAGCCAGCATTTCCACCCGGTCCCGAGCCGTCAGGTCGCATTGGAAAACCGACAACTGCAGGTGAGTTCCAAAGCCCTTCATGGTCTTGAACACTTTCCGCAGTCGCTTGGGGTGGCATATGTCGTAGGTCACTATGAAAATGTGCCGCATTTTCTCACCTGGTGACAAAACTCGGATATTCGGCCAACTCGCCGCTCAAGAAACGTCCGAACAGCCGCGCTTGAACCTCCAGCACCCTCCGGTAACTGATGCAGTAGCGGAAGACCGGGTGGATCACCTCCTGGCTCATCCGCCGTTCGAAAGCCCGCAGCACCTTCCCCCTACCGTCTGGCGTCATGGCAACGGCTCCCAGCCGTTCGATGAAGTCGTCCCGTTGGATCTCGCCCGTATTTACCAAAGTGAGCACCGTGGAATCGGCGATGAGTGGGCGAAACTCCTCCATCAGGTCCAAGGCCAGGGACGGGCGCCCGTAGCGCGGCCGGTGGAAGAAGCCAAGATACGGCTCAAGGCCCACGGCCAAAATGGCGGTCACCCATTCCCGAACCAACATGGAGTAAGGGAACGAAAGAAGAGCGTTTA
>JAJZBP010000057.1:0-8753 GCA_021798855.1 Bacillota bacterium | reverse complement strand
TTTACCGGGTCCAAGGGAGGACGCCGGTTTCGCCCGCTGAAGTCAAAACGGAGTACCTCTCCTTTAAACATGCCTTGGAAATTGGCGAAGTAACGGTTGGCCGCCGTGCCTTCGATGCCCAGCAAGACTCCGATTCCGCCGGCCTTCTCCGCGTGACGCTGGTCGGCGCGCAGACAATCCAAAATGCCCTCCGGGAGATTCGGATGGTTGCGCCGCAAAAGGACGCGGCAATTGGCGATCTTGGCTTTGACCAGGCGGCGGGCCGCGCTCAAGCAAAACGCTTCGTCGGCGGCTTTGGCGTACTGGCAGCGGCGAAGCTCGACGTTCTTGTTGGTCATCCCCTGGGTGATGCCGTACAGCCAACCGCCGCTGGACAGGTAGGTGACGGGAACGCCGCGCCGGCAGGCTTCCTGAATGACCTGGGTGCTGGCTTGGACGCCGCCGAAAAGGGCAATGTTGGAGGTCTCCAGCCACCTGGCCTCGGCCAGCCGTTCCTCGTCCTTATAGACCTGGATGGTATCTCCGTCCTTGCGGAGTTTAGCTCCCGGAGTCTGGACGTAGAGGGGCAAAGCGTCATCCCGGGCCGAAAAGAGCGGGCGCGGCTCCAACCCCTCCCCACCGGCCGCCCGCAGGAGGTTGACTTCATCCGGCAGGCAGATGCCCACCAGCGAACAGCGCGGGCACTTGGGGCTGTCCAAAAGCGGCGGCGGAACCACCCCCTCCCCCATCGTCCGCCGCAGTTGTGCGATTAATTCAACGGTCCGCTCGACAAGCTCCCGGTCGAACTGCACCGGAACCCGTTCCCTTGACCCGCTGAAGTAGAGCACCCCGTGGTCACAGTTCAAACCGTTCTCCCGCAGGAGGAGACCCTGAGCGCATACCTGGACCCGCTCCGGTTCCCACGCCCCCTTGGCCACATGCGGGCGCCTGCCGCGCTTATAGTCCACCGGAACCGCCGCTCCAGTGCCCTTGTCCTCCAGCAGATCAAGCTTGGCGATCAGCCCAAGCCGTTCGGAACTTAGCGTTAAAGATCGTTGGTGAATTTTATCTTCGTTGGGGGCGGCTGCGCCGCTGGAATCCCGGTTGTCCACCCTCCGGTGAACGTAGCGCCCCTCCACCGTATCGGCGCTCTCGGCGAACTCGGCCTGAACCCATTCGGTGTAAGCCAGCCGTGGGCAATAAGCAAACTCGTTCAGCATGCGAACGGGGAGAAGGGGCGCGTCCCGTTCGGTCTCAGCGGCCGGGGACGTTTCTGAATCGTCCATTTCGCAACCTCTTTCAGGGATTTTTTTCGGGTTTAATCTCCAGGGGGCTGATTCCCGTCAGTTTGTCCGGGTAGCGAGCGGTGATGATGTAAGCGGTCAACGCCGCCGGTTCTCGGCGGAATCCAGATAGTTCCCGATAGGTGGTCCCAAGGGCGGCAACCGAATCCACCACCGAATGGGTGAATTCGAAATCCACCCCGTTTAAGATGAACAAAGCCTTGAGACCTATTTCCGCCGCCTGCTGAGTGGTAGCAGGCAATGGGGAACCTTCCCGCCGCGGCCGCCTCCCGCGCCTCTTCCAGAATTTATTTCGGCCATGGCCACCCACTTGGCCGCCGCCTTCGCGCCGATGAACTGCATTTAAATTCTCACCCCTTCGACCGCCAGCCTCGAATTTTCAACTTCTTCGAGCCAAAACACCACCAGATCGAATGGTGCATCGGACAGAGATTCCAACAACTCTTGCCACGCCACATCCAAGGTCATTCTTCGGTTTTTGTCGCCCTCCACGATCACGGCCAAGTCGATATCGCTTTGCGCCGTCGCGTCCTGGCGCGCCAAGGATCCGAACAAGAAAACGTCAACCACCTCCGGCTGCCCGCGCAAAATTGCGGCCATTTTGCGGGCCTCGGCTTTCGGGTAGGCGACTCGCTCGTCGCGGGCTTTGATTAAATCCGCGAAGGCCTTCAATCCTCATGTCCCTTCCGGCTTGGAGAAGGAGATTCCATATAGCAAGCCACACCTGCAAATAATCCCCCACCAAGATGGCGACTTTTCCCGAGAACAATGGGTCCCGCAACCGCTACCGCAAATATTAAACGCGCATGGCCAATTAGACCCGTCCCAGGCAACCCGTGCGCTTCACGAATAGTTACCTGCGGCTCAGGAAGACCGCGGCGACGACATTCCGTTCGCAGATCCGCTATCAAAGCTTCGACTGCCCCAATTTTTTTAGTATGACGCGTAACCTGGTAGGGCGTTACACTTTCCCATATCCTCGATGGGGCAAAGAGCGGGTCTGTATCACGGTCAACAGTAACCGGGCGCAACACTAGCCGACCCGAGGACCCGGCGCGTAATTCGCGAAAATGAGCCAATGCAGCCTCCAAATTCCTCAGATTCCTCAGATAGGACTCCCCACGCGAGACACGCCGATCAAGGACATGGGGGGCAACGATCAATAGCCGCTTGGTCTTCGGGTCGAAAACAAAGGTCAAATGGGGATTTTTTTCCGTTTGGGCCGGTAATCCATCCTTCTCATGACCCGTGAAAAACGGCGGCAAACTTACCCAGTCCCCCATAACGTCTTGCACCCTCGCTATGACGGCCCGACGGAGGGCACCGGCAATCTCAACTGGTTGCGGCGCCACTGAAAGTCCATCATCCACCTGGAATCCATAGACCCCCTTGAGCGGTTGTGACGGTGCCATTACTCCTAGGCCGAGGAAACGACCGTTTCCTATAACCAGCGGCCCGGTTACTGGCGCATCGAACTCAATTTCAACATGCCAAAGCCCAGCTTTCCCAAAACGTGTACCGGCGCCAAATGCCTCCGCGCGTTGCCCCCCGGTCTCGAACGGCTCTCGTTGCACACGAATTACCTCTGACTGGGTTAATATCCCCGCATGCCGTAAGGCTTGGTTAACCTCCGCCGCCGTATATACTATGTCTTCGGCACGTTCTTTTCCGTTTCTACCATTATCCCTTGCTTGTTTTGATTTAGGACGATGCCTTGTTGCTAAGTTTGGAGTGGCAACGGGAGTTACGGTGCGCCATACGCGGGCACCGGAGCCATCCGTAATTCCGTAATGACCCAGCATGGCTTCATCCTTAGACGGAGTAAGGATAAAATCCATAACCTCTCCCGTCTCATAATCAATACCTACGCCGGAAAAGGCCCAGTGCACATCATCCGCACGCAACGGGCAACCAGCCGGAACCTCAATTAAAACGCGGCGAATACCTCGATCCGCGTGGGTGTGCCCAATGGAGGGCAAAGGTATAATCTTAACCCTAGCGGAAAGCGGCCCCGCATCGGCGCCGTTAGCTTTGCGCCCCACCAACACACGCTCAATTTCTGAATCTAGTCCGGGCAGAGCCTTTTTCAAGCGTTCAACCGCCCCGTTGCGTAGCCTGACGACAAGTTTGGAGGCTCCTACCAGTGGCCACGCCCTGAATGAATTGCTGGTGCGTTCACGCAACTCATAAATAAAACGCCTAGGAGGACTCTCGTACGCAATATCAGCAAACAATGGCTTTGGTGGCTGGGAGAAAACCGTCTCATTCTTTTTTAGTACTTTAAAACGCTGGCTGTTGGCGGCATATCGAATTCTAAGGCTGTCAAGCGAGCGCGGTTTTGGGCATGCCAGTTTCTTGCCCCTGCCCCCGCCTGAAGGACGATAAATCCCACCTGAATATTCCGCCAATATTGTTTCAAAGCTTTCATTGTCGATTATTTGGCCCCAAGCCCAAGCCATATCGACCCCGCGTCCGAATTGATAAAGGCGTTCCGCCAAATCACAGACCACCCGCGCCCTTCGGTCACCCTGCTCATCTTTAACAAAGGGCCAGGCATATATAAAGGGAATCCTTCCGTTGAATATACGCGGCCTGGTGATTTTCTCGGCTGTGCGGATTTCTGCAATTCGGCTTAAGTCACCCCCTTTGATGTCAAGGTCATTATTCGGAACGAAGGTGCTGACCTTACCGCCATTGACCATTTGGGGACAGGCTATCACCGGTGACTCGCACTTCTCCAGCCACGTAAGCGCTTCCACATGGCATGCTTCCAAAGGGCCGGCCAAGCCGGCCCCGGCTACTAAAGCCTGAAATAGACGGGCTGGAGACGGTGGCCAGTCACCTTCGCCATGATAGCGTCCGTCATGCAGCCGGATGCTAATGGCAAGAATAGCGCAGGACATTAGTTGCCCTCAGCCGGGTTTTCGTCCGACTTCTTTTTCGCCAGTAGTTTCTTGGCCTCGTTGACGTCGAATTTGAATTCCCTCGACTTGGGCCAATTGAGTTTAAAGGATTCGGCTGCAGCGGTTGCGTATTGCAAAATTAACCCACGAGCCTCCTCAGAGACCAAATCAACCCGCTGTGGTTCTCCCCGACGTGGCACCGAGTACCATTCATCCTCCCCCTTGTAGCGCAAGTTGCAGCCTTCCCGCAGGAACATATCAATGTCCGACGTTGCCGCAAGAAGCGAAAGACCAAGTAAATACTTGCGAATCTCCTCGGTTTGTTGCTCATCCCGCCCCACGAGTCCCCGCAAAGCGACCAAATTTACGGTGACCTCTCGATCAATCCGGCCCTTGGCCAAGACACCACCGAGAACACGGCTATTATCCGGACGAAAGACTGCCGGCACGTCAGCCAGTCCAACATCGGAGAGTTGAAATTTATTCTTGCCTTTTGCCTCAGCCCTCAGAACATCTTGCTGCTCTTCATTCAAAGCCTTCCACACCGAATTGAATTGAGCCGCGGCGTGAAATAGTTCCACATCCCAAGCCCGAATGATGGCCCGCACCAAACGCGGACGTTTTACGCTGGTGCCGCGGGAGTCCCACACGCCGAATACCAGTGATGTTGGCGCTATGCTGCAAAGAGGCCACGCGTCTCCATCCCTAAGAGCCTTAAAAGCTTTCTCTATCTCGGGTAATAGCTCAGGTGTGGACCGAACAACCGCATCCGCGCTCCGATGGGGCAGTTGCAGAAGCGAATATCGGCTGGAGTCATTAATCTTGATTTCAATTTGCGGCACCAACGCAGCCAATTCACCGGTCATGAAGATTGGTTCCATTCGGTTGGCTTGCGAACCGACGTTGTCAATCATCGCCATTTTCGTGCCGTCTGAAAGGGTGTCCCAGTTGTAACCGATGTTGGCATACGTGGGCGGAAACACAACTCCCTCTTCACTTTCGACCGGCAATAATTGCTGCTTAACGTGAAGTGCCACCGGTCCGTGGGTGCTGGTTGCCCATTCATCCAGGATGTTTTCGGTGATCCTCGGTGTGTCGGTCATTCCTTCCATCGCGGTACTCATAAATTTTCCTCCTCTTGGGCGAATGTGGCGATCCTGTTCTCTCCCGACTTTCCAAGGGTAAAACTAAATCTTCGTACTGGTACCCCGACTTCGCTCCCGGCAAGAGCTGGTCGGGCAAGGATGGGCGGCAAGAAACCACCCCACGCGCCGTAGCGAGTCAAGTGCCCATCAACCCTTGGCCTCGCATGCTCCAAGCCTAGGGCTGCAAGTATTTCCACCACCGGCGACGCACCAAGCTTGTGTTTCTGCTTGTCCGGTGAGTAACCCGCATCTATGGTTGTCCAGTTTTTCCTAGCATCAAAGTTGAAGGTACCTCCCAACGGCGTGAGGACATTGAGGGGATTGGCCACCAAATCTCCGGCGGCCTGCTCCCAGAGGTCGGCAACTCCTTTGGTGATTAAATCACCCACCTTCTGTTTCTTACCAGGCTTCTTGCGCGTGCCGCGTAGCATATCCCACGCAATCTTGGCGGCAGAACGATTCCCCGCATAAAGCTTAAAGTCCTTACGGCTTGAACCATCAGCCCAATGACCGATGCTCATGGACAGGTTGGCATCGGATTCCAACCTAATGGGGAGTGCCATTGGTTCGCCATGGCGCTTCGGAAAACATTCGGTGATCACAAGTTCAAAAGGTTCTGCCTTGTCCTCCTCATCAGCCTCCTTTGTTGAATGGTTTCCCTTTGATGGTTTTTCCCGGTATCCGGTGGGCGCGCAACGGCGAATCTTAGCTTCCTTTAGAAACCCAAGTACGACTTGGAACGGGTTCTCCGCGCCCAGCGCGTGAAGTAGGAAGCGCACGTTGGTCTCATCAGCCCAATCAAACTTTCCTTCAGCGTCACCAAGTAAAACATCGGCGGCTTCAAGGAAGCCCAAACAGGCAAATACTTGCCCGGGATTGAGGAGATTCACCGGAATAGTGGCCTCGGCCATCAGACAACCTCCCCTGCTTCGACCAAAGCCGCAGTTCCTTCGTTCTCCCGGGAGGCCTGCTGGTCCGCCGCTCGCAATAGTGCCTCCCACCAAGCCAGCCCCCACGGACCCCACCTTTTCTGTAACCGAGCGAATCGCAAAACGACTTCCCGAGCGTGTTCTTCAAGTGCCGATGGCGGCAAACTATCACAGCCATTTAAACCTATAATGGGACGGGCAAAGCCATGGTGGGCGGCAATAAGGTGTAAAGCCAGTTCCCGGAGTTCAGGTTGCAATTCAGTAAAATCCGGACTTTTAGCAGCCACAATCTGCGACCAAAACTCGTGCCGGTAGCCGTCAAGTAAAGAAGTGTTTACCGGCCCGCCAGTTTTGGCATAATCGCCATCGTTTTTTGCATTGAAAGCTTTCTGCCATCGTCTAGCTCGCTTGCCCTCGTCGTGGAAGCGTGCCGCCAAGATTAACACCCGAGTGAACTCCGGAGGCAAATTCAAACGGTTAGCCATTTCCCGAACTCGGCGCTCCGTCATGGCATGATGGCCACCATTACCGTCCAGTAGTTGGGTTTGTCCAATGGATCGATCTTCTTCCGTGACCGAATCGTCTTGCCACTTCTCCACGATCAAATATCGTGTTGGTTCATCTTCTTTCGATAAATCGGAAACCAATCTCAAGCGTTCCTTCCACGGACTACCAGTTTCCAAAGTATAGTCTGCTTCCACACTCCGTACGCGGAAAGGCACCACCGCGTCGGCCACCAGCCAGGCGGTGCCGTCATCTATGGTTTGGGGCTGATTATCTTCTCGATTATCCAAAAGCCCGTTCGAAAGCCCTCCGATTCTGGCGTCTATGACAACGGTTGAGCCGTTAAGTTTTTCCTCCAGGTGTTTCTTTCTTCGCTTTTCCTTCCCATTATCGCTATCCGGCAGGAGAGCCGTGACCGACCATTTTTCGCGCGGTTCGCCGTCGGGACCAATGACTATGGCAACTATATCGTCCCTATTAGGCAGATCCTTTTTTTCATCCGGTTTCTGGCTATTTATTGCTTTAACCAACGCCTCCGCTCGAAAACCCAACCACTCGACGACTCGAAATGTCTCCGTCTCCAACATTTCGCTCGTTTGCAAAGGTGCGGCTTCAAAAAAATACTCGATCTCCTTCGGCGCCATGGGGCCACCAGGCCGCACCGGAAGATAAGTACGCCAGATAACGGTTGTCTGAGGAGTTTCGCTAACCCAGCCACGCAACCATGGCGCGACCGCGGGACGCCCGGGGTGTTCCTTGAGGGAATTCATCGCCCAAGCGTCAACCAATGCCCGCGAAAGTGACGGGTACAGGGGTGGGGGTGTGGTTGCCCCAGCGAGGATTTCTCGCAATTCGGAATCTGCTTCGGCCCTCAATTTAAGAGAACGAATCGCTCCAAGGCTGGCGTCAAAAACGCCGTTCTTGCGTGGCAGATGCTCCAACACCCGCTTGGCATGCCATCTCCTGACCGCATTTGCTTCCTTTTCCGTGCGTTCCCCCGGAAGCTTTCCCAAAGCATCATCTGGTGTAGGCTCGACAACAACTGAAACCGTGGCTTCACCGTCTCCCCGGCGGTTCACCCGCCCTAACCGCTGCACCATTCGCTCCCAGGCGACAAGGTCCGAAACCATGCAATCGGCATCAAGGTCGATCCCGACTTCACCAGCGGAGGTTGCCATCAAAAAGGATGTCTTGGTTGGTTTCCTTCTGCTTCCAGCCATAAAACCCCGTTCTTCCAACCATTGGGCTGTCTGTTCGCGCTCATGCACCCGTCGCCCACCCACCAAAAGTTCTGTTTCCACATCGTTTTTGCCACGTTCCTTTATGGCTTTCTCCACGCTTTCGGCATCTTTACGGCTGTCGCAAAAGACAATGCAGCGCATCGCCCGCGCCCCGTTGTCGGCTAGTTTCCAGGCTTCTTTGACAAGCGCACCCTCCAACTTGTCCCCACCCTGTGGAATCAGCGAAAGTTGCTTTGGCGCATGCAGCCTCTTTTTGACACCCTCGTCAGCGAAATCTGCGTCTTGGAGAGTAATTGCTTGTACTTTGGCAACTCGCCCAGTTGCCGATAACGGGAGAACCTGAAAGGTAGGAACAAGCTTTCGGTAATCCTCGTCCTTTGGTCCAAACTGCGCACTGCCTTCGGCGATGCTTTCAAGCAGTTTCTCGAAAGGCGGAACCAAATGGGCTTCGTCCAGGATTACCAACGTATCCACCCCAAGTAAGCCAGCATGATACGGCCGCATCTTTCGGCTCGTACCATAACCCTCGAAAAGCAGGTTGGAACCGATCATGTCGACCGTACCCACAACAATGGCCAGCGACGTTGGATCTTCGAGCCATTCCTTGTTGTCAACATATTGACCCCGAAGGGTGGAAATCGGTAAAGAGCGGCTTCCGAGTCCAAGCCGAATTCTTAATTCCTCGTTGTTCCCGGCATATTCACGAAGTTCCATGGCAACATTGGTCGCCTGATCAACCACCGCGCGC
>JAJZBP010000056.1 GCA_021798855.1 Bacillota bacterium | reverse complement strand
GGGGTTACCGGCGCGCCTTCGTGGTCACCGACGGAGTTTTCAGTATGGACGGCGACCTGGCGCCGTTGCGGGAGTTGGGGGTGGCCTGCCGGCGGCACGGGGCCTTTTTGCTCGTCGACGATGCCCACGGCACGGGAGTCCTCGGGGCGGACGGAAGGGGGACGGGGGAAGCCCTGGAGGCGATGGAGGACGTGGATATATGGGTCGGCACGCTGAGCAAGGCTCTGGCGGCGCAAGGGGGTTTTGTGGCCGGCCCGAGGGTCTTGGTGGAATACCTGATCAACCGGTGCCGGACGTTCATCTTCGCCACGGCCCTTTCCCCCGCGGCGGCGGCGGCGGCGCAGGAGGCCCTGCGTATCGCCGGGTCGCCGGAGGGAATGCGCCTGCGGGAAAGGTTGGGAATTTTGGGAAGATCGTTTCGTGTGGAACTGACGGCCATGGGCTATGCGACGCCGGCGGGGGAGACGCCGATCATCCCGATCCCCGTGGGGTCGGACGGAGCGGCCACCCATCTGGCCGGTGTCCTGCGGGAAGCGGGAGTGATCGTGCCGGCCATCAGGCCACCGGCGGTGCCGGAGGGAACGGCCAGGCTGCGGATCAGCCTGAGGGCCGACCTGACGGACGGCGACGCCGGACGGGCCTTGGCGGCCTTCAAGGCGGCGCGGGAGCGATTTTCGATTGGTTGAAAATGTTTCGGCGATCATTGAAAAAACGGCCCACAGGTGGGAACGGGCGAACGAGAAGGCGTGCCGCTTTCAACGATTCACGAAGAATTTTTCACCAGATCCAAAGGGAGACCCGTTCCGGTACGTCGGGAGTGAAGGAGGTCGTGAATATGTCCGAGTCGCCGTCGCGGGGTCTCTTCGTCACCGGCACGGACACGGGGGTGGGCAAGACCGTGATCGCGGCGGCCTTCATCCTTTACCTGCGCGCGCAGGGTGTGGACGTAGCCGGGATGAAGCCGTTCCAGACGGGTTTCCGGTCCGTGCGGACCGGACTCAGGGGGGACGCTTCTCTCCTGGCCCGGAGCGCCGGGACCAAAGAGCCGTCGAACTTGATCAACCCCTGCTCCTTCCGCGATCCACTGGCGCCGCTGGTGGCGGCGGACCGGGAAGGACGCCAAACCTCCCTGGTCCCGGTGGAGGATGCCTTTGCGGCTCTTGCTTCGCGGCATCACTTCGTGCTGGTGGAGGGAGTGGGGGGGCTGGGTGTGCCGTTGACTCCCGGGGAGACGGTGGCGGACCTGGCGGTGCTGTTGGGGTTACCGCTGCTGGTCGTGGTGCGGGCCGGTCTGGGGGCAATCAGCCATAGTGTGTTGACGGCGGAGTACGCATGGAAGAAGGGTTTGGAGGTGAAGGGTTTCGTCCTCAACGGCGCGCACGCGCCCCCAACCCTGGCGGAAAGAACCAATCCGGCGGCGGTTGAGGCGGCGACCCAACTCCCCGTCCTGGGGGTGTTGCCGCGGCTGGCCGGTCGGCGCGCGCAGGTGGCGGCGGCGCTGGGAAACCGGGTGGCGGTGTGGGCGAGGCTGGCCGCGGCGCTGGGGCTTCCGGGCGGTGGGGAGGCGCGGACGCCCGGCGGGGAGCCCGTCTGCGTTTGACTGGGCGGCGGCGGATGTGCTAAAATCCATTTCGGTGCGATTTTACTCCGGGTTCGTCCAACGGTAGGACACGGGACTTTGGATCCCGTTATCGTGGTTCGAATCCACGGCCCGGAGCCACAAGGCGGCGTGGCCGAGAGGCGAGGCAAGGGACTGCAAATCCCCGTACCCCGGTTCGAATCCGGGCGCCGCCTCCATTTTTATTTAAGATTAACCTTGTTTTAGCGAACCGACAATGCTATAATCAGTTCGTCTGCGGGAGTAGTTCAGTGGTAGAGCGTCAGCTTCCCAAGCTGAATGTCGCGGGTTCGAATCCCGTCTCCCGCTCCATTTTTTTGTTTGGGCGCGGCTCAAGCCGCGGTTGGCTCGCTGGCGTAGCTCAGATGGTAGAGCAGCGCCCTCGTAATGCGCAGGTCGCCGGTTCGATTCCGGCCGCCAGCTCCACTTTTTAAACCGGGAGAACGCGTGTAAAAGGAGGCGGATTTCCGCCTCCTTCGCCTTTGTGCTACCGGCTGCCACCGGCTCTTTCCGCAGGGGCGGGCCCGACCACCGGACCGGCCTTAGGACATGGCCTCGGTCAGGACAGGCACGATTTGTTTTTTCCGTGAGACCACGCCCTTCAGCGTTGCCTGGTTGTCCTGCAGGGTCACGTTCAGGGCCTTTTCCACGAAGGCCACCTGTGGGCCAACGGCAAGGGCGATGGAATCGCTGGCCAGGATGTCGGTGACGAGCAGGAGGAAGAGACTGAGAGTTTTGCGCTCAACCACGGCCGCCAGGGCGGACAGAACCTCAGCCTTGCGGTTCAAGACGTCACCGGTGTCAACCGCGTTGACTTGGGCAATCTCCACCCTGTGTTGACCCATCTGGAATTCTTTAGCGTCGATGGAGAGCAGCCGTTCGATGCTGACATCGCTCAGATCGGCTCCCGCCTTGAGCATCTTGATCCCGTAGTCTCCCACCTCAACGCCCGCCGTTACCGCCAGTTCGTGGATGGCGGCAACGTCATCCGCGGTGCAGGTCGGGGACTTCATCAGCAGGGTGTCCGAGATGATGGCCGACAGCATCAGCCCCGCGATGGACTTGCCAATCGGCATTTTGTTTTCTTTGAACATTTTGTTCAATATGGTCGAGGTGCAGCCAACGGGTTCACCGCGGTAATACACGGGACCGGCCGTTTCGAAATTGGCGATGCGGTGGTGATCGATGACCTCCAGCACCTGCACCTCGTCCCGGTCGGCGACGCTTTGTTGGCGTTCATTGTGATCGACCAGGATCACCTGCTTGACTTCATTGGCCACCGTCTCAACCAGTCGCGGTGCCGCCATTTGAAAGTGGTCGAGGGCAAACTGGGTCTCGGCGTTGGGTTTGCCCAGACGTACGGCCTCGACATTCGCGCCCAAGCGTGTCTTCAGGTCGGCATAGGCCAACGCGGAACAAATTGAATCCGTGTCGGGGCTCTTGTGCCCGAGAATCAGTATCTTATCCAAGTCCTATTCCTCCTCATTTTTCACTTAACCGGCGGCTATTTCCTTGGACGGCAACTCCGCAACCGAAGAGGTCGGTTCCGAAGCGATCGGAACCCCGACCCTTCCCGTCCGATGCAGGTGGTAAAGGGCCAGGGTGCGGTAAAGGATGTGTCCGAACTTGGAAAAAGGGAGGTAGACCAATAGGAGGAAGATGAAGAACAGGTGCGACAAGTAGATGAGGTAGGAATCAGGGCCGGGGAATTCAAGGCGGGACAATTCGGTCAGGAACCCGGTCAGGGCAGTGAAACCGAGAATGGTCACGAAAAACCAATCGAAGTAAACCGAGATCGCCTGTCCCACTCCTCGTAAGAACCGCGTGTAGATCACGGCGCCCAAGCCGACCAGGAGGATGATTCCGCCCAAGTTGCCGGCCAGCTTGACCACGTTGAAGAGTGGCAATTCGTAGTCGTAGTGCCAAATGTAATGGTAGTAGGTGCGTCCAAGGGTGGCGAAGAAGAGGAGGAGAAACCCGTAAAAGATCAAGAGATGCTGCCAACGACGTGAAGCCGTGCGTTGGCACTTTCCAAATTGCTGATGACCGAAGACCTGCCCCAGCACCCACTTCCAACCGGCCCAACCGCCCCCGCTCGCGGTGCCGGCGCCTCCCGCGGGGCGATAACGCTCTTCGAAGGCCAGCATTCCTTTCCAGAACCGTGATAAGCCGGCGACGGCGACGATGAGGGTCAGTAAGAGCCAGCTTCCCAAGGTCAATTCTATGGTTTGCTCCGGAATGAAATTCGCGTACTCCACCGTTCCCGTCGGGAAAGCCAGTCCACCGCGCCAAGCGAAGGCCACCACCATGAAAAGGATGGGAATGGCCAGGAGAAGAAGCAAAAAGCGGCCATCCCGGAAGGCTTTGGCGAAAGAACGGGGACCGGAATATTCCTCAATGGTTTGGTTGCGCAGGGCACCGAGCACCTCCGAGGGATTGGCTCCGCGGGGGCAGTTGGCGCTGCAGTCTCCGCAACCGTGGCAAAGCCAGATATCCGGATCGGCAATGAGGGGGCCTTTCAGCCCCCACTGGGCCCAGAGCATCTCCTTCCGGGGGAAAGGAGACGCGTTGGGGGTCAGGTTGCATACCGCCGAGCACGTGCCGCACTGGAAGCATTTCTTCAGGCTTTCTCCCCCTTGGCGGCGCAATGAGCGCAAGAAACCCAAATTCGGCTCCAGGCGTTCCATTTCCTACGCCTCCTCCCTCTTAAAGTCCCCGGTAGGGGTTGGGACCGAGTTGCCGCAATTTGGCGGCGAACTGTTGGGTGATCTCGGCAATTCGGCCACCGTCACCGATGCCCACGTTGACCAGTTCCACCCGTTCCCGCTCCAACATGAGCCGTTCCAGAGTCTCCTTGACGTTCTCCAGGCGGCGGTTGGCCAGCTCGCTGCCGACCATGAAGTGACATTGATAGTCGTCGCCGGATTGACACCCCATGAGGATCACTCCGTCGATACCCCGGGAAAGGGCATCGGCCAAAAGCACCACGTTGAATGAACCAAGGCACCTCAGGGGGATCACGCGAATGCCCGGGTCTTGGCGCAGCCGGCGGAGTCCGGCCATGTCCCAGGCCGGGTAAGCGTCGTTCTCGCAGACGAAAGCCAGAATGCGCAAGTCATCGTCCTTCTGGGGCATGGAAACCTTCTTGACCATGGCCGACAATTGATCCACGTTGTAATCGGCGAAAGAGATGATCCGAACCGGACAGGCGCCCATACAGGTGCCGCAACGCCGGCAACGGTTGACGTTCAGCTTTGGAGTGCCCTTTTCGTCCTCGTCCAAAGCGCCGAAAGGACATTCCTCGGTGCAGCGTTTGCACTGGGTGCAGTTTTGCAAGAAAAAGCGCGGGAAGGAGGCATCACCCACCCGGGGGTGGACGGCTCGCCCCTGCCCGATCAGGGTTACGCTTTGAATGGCTTTCAGGACGGCCCCGGCGGCGTCCTCAACGCAACCGACCGAGTCCATGGGCTGGCGAACCGTGCCCGCGGCATAGATCCCCGTTCGCCTCGTTTCGTAGGGGAAGCAAAGGTAGTTGGAATCGGGGAACCCACTCTTGAGTTCAGGCATTTGCGGTCCCTGGCGGTATTTCAAATGCAGGACGTCGCCGGCGGCGGGAACCAGCCCCGTGGCCAAAACCACCATTTGGGCCGTGAGTTCCACTTTTTCCCCCAACAGCGATGATACCACGGTTACGCTCAAATCTCCATCGTCGATTTCACGCACGGCGGTGACCTGGCCGCGGGTCAGGAAGATGGTTTCTTCCTCCTGCACTCGGCGGTAAAAGTCCTCCCCCTGCGCCGGAGTGCGCATGTCCCGGTAAATCAGGTATACGGCTGCATCCGGGAGCTGTTCGCGGATGTATAAGCCCTGTTTCAAAGAGGTGGCGCAGCAGACGGTGGAACAATGGGCCAAGTGTTCGGGATCCCGTGATCCCGCGCACAGAACAAAGAGCACGCTGCGGGGTTTGGCGCCGTCGGAGGGGCGGAGGATGCGTCCTTGAGCAGCCATTTCCTCCAGGGTGAGGCTGGTTATGACGTTGGCGGCTCCATAGCCCAATTTGGGCAAGCGGGTGACATCGTAAGGTTGCCATCCGGTGGCCAGGATGATGGCTCCAACGGTGAATTCTTGGTTGCCGCCGACGCCGGTCGTCCGCACTTGGAAGGCTCCCGGTTCGCCGGCGGTGGACTCGATTTGGGTCGAGGTCAGCACCCGAATGGAGGGGTTGGCTTCCACCAAAGCCACGGTTTTAGCAATACTCGGTTCCTCCAAGTCGCGGTAGGGGGCCACCCGCGGCGCCAACCGGTGCATCCGCCGGGCCAATCCCCCGAGTCGCTCCTCCTTTTCGAGGAGGATGACGGGATAGCCGACGCGTGCCGCCTCGAGAGCCGCGTTGAGTCCGGTGACCCCGCCCCCGACCACCAGGATGGTCCGCTCCATCGCCGTCTCCACCGGAACGGGAAGCTCCCTCTTGGCGGCGCGCGCCATCCCCATGCGCAGGTAGTCGGCGGCCTGAGCTTGGGTTTCGGCGGCGCCCGGTTCCTGGCACCAAGCGACCTGCTCCCGCAGGTTAACGCGTTCCGGCGCAAAGGGGTTGGCCGGAAAGCGGTCGGCGTTGACGCGCGGCGAACAGGCACCCAGAACCACGGGGCACTCGGCACTGGCGGATTCGGCCTCGATCATGGCCCGGCCCTCCGGACCGCAAAGGAAGGGATGGATCTTTGCCGGGGTGGCGAACTCCCGTTCCATGGCCTCGCCCAGGGCGGCCAGGTCCAAGGTTTCGCCGATGCCGCAACCGCTGCAGAGAAAAAGCGGGGGTTTCACCCTAACCTTCACCTCCGATTGCCTTGAGGATACCCCCGGTGGCGTCGCGCACACAGGACTGGACATCCATTGGACGTTTGGCCAGGCCCACCGGCCAGATGCCCGGAGAGGGGACGGCGAAGCCGTAAGGGTCGCGTGGAATCTTGATTCCTGGGGGAAGGGGCATGGCTTCCGGCACCATGCCGGTCGCCAGCACCAGCAGGTCGACGGGCAAGCGGAACATCCGGCCGGCCAGCAGGTCTTCCGCTTCCACCATCAGGTCGCCTCCCGGTTCCTGCAGGACGCGAGCGACCTTTCCCTTGACAAATTTGATCCGGGGGTCGGCCTGCAGGCGTTGGTAGAAAATTTCGAAGCCGCCGGGGGTTCTGATGTCGATGAAGAAGATGTGGACGGAGGCGTCGGGATAACGTTCCAGCACATAGGTGGCCTGTTTCAGGGAAGCCAGGCAGCAGACGCCGGAACAGTAGGCCAGGTGGTTTTGGTCCCGCGAGCCGGCGCATTGAACGAAGGCCACCCGCTTGGCGGGTTGGCCGTCGGACGGGCGGCGCAGTTCGCCGCCCGTGGGTCCGCCGTCGGCGGCCAGGCGCTCCATCATCACGTTGGTGACGATATCGGGAAAATGGCCAAACTCCAGCGTGGAAATTAGGGCCGGATCGTAGGGCCGCCAACCGGTGGCCAAGACGATCCTCCCCACCCGCAGGGTGACGGTGGACGACGCCATTTCCAGATCGATGGCCCCGTACCGGCACACTTCGACGCAACGTCCGCACTTGGCGCCCTCGCAGGCGAGCGGGTCGATGGTATAGCGAAAAGGTTCAGCCACCTCCCCCGGAAGGTAGACTGCCCGGGTGGTATCCATGCCGTAATTCCGCGCGTTGCGCCGCTCCACCGGGCAGGCTGGAACACACTCGCCGCAAGCCGTGCAACGGTCATTGACGTAACGTGGGTTGAGCCTGACGGTAACGGTGAAGTCTCCTGCTTGGCCTTCGACCTTTTCCACCTCGGCCAAGGTGAACACCCGCAGGGCCTTGTTTTGCCGCAGCCGGCGGAAATTGATCTCCAGGCCGCATTGCGGCGAACAGAGTTTCGGGAAATAGCGGTTCATCCCGGCGACCCGGCCGCCCAGATAAGGTTCGCGTTCCACCAAGTAGACCTCGTTGCCGGTTTCCGCCGCCTCCAAGCTCGCGCTGAGGCCGGATATTCCTCCACCGATGACGAGCAAACCGGGTAATCCGGGCAAGCCGGATGCCATCATTACTCCCTGGTACAAATAACCTGACGACACCGACCATCCGGCGGTTTACACCGGAGGAATCGGTGGTCAAGCGTTCTCCCCCGACCAGGTTTTCGCTCCTTTCGGATTGGGATTTTCTCTTGCGAGAACGAGCGATGGGAGAACTGGATCCGCAGACGCCGCCCGAATGGAGACATGGTTCTCCGGGGGGGGGCGGGGCAAATCGCTTCGGCGCACCCTGACGGAGGAGCCGGGGTGCGCCCCCAACAGGGGGGGCGCACCCCGGACCGCGTGCCGAAGATGAAATCGGCAGGTGCCTAGTCGGGAACGATTTGCAGATACTCCTTTTTGAAGACGTCCCACTTCTTTGTTTTCGGATCGACACGGGAGTTGACGAAGCATCTCCAGTTGGTATCGTCCAACTGGGGGTAGTCGGTGCGGTAGTAATAGCCGGGCCAGCGGGTTTCCTGGCGGAACATGATGTGGCGCAGGTGCGCCTCCGCCACCGCCGTCCGGTGTTTCAGTTCCCAGCAACGCAGCAGGCCGTGGAGGTCGGCGGCACCCAAGTTCTCCAGGTCTTCCTTGAACATCTCCAAGAGTTGCAGCCCGCGGTTGAGCATGGTCTCGCTGGTCTTGTACCAGGTGGAGGTGCCGGCAACATACTCGTCCATGAGCTTTTGCAGACGCCGCAGGGCCTGGTTGGGCAACAGGTAGTTGGGATTGACGTCCGGACGGGTGGAAGCTCCCCGGCCCTTTTCGAAATTGGTCAGCGGTTTGTAAACCGCTTGGCCCAACTCTTCCGCGCCGCCGTTCAATTTGGTGGTGTTGGGGTTGTCGCGGACGAAGGCCACCATGGCCTTGGCCGCGAGGCGCCCCTCGGTGAACGAGCCGGAGGAGAACTTGTGAGGGCTGGCCCCCGCGCCGTCTCCGGCGGTGAACAATCCCTTGACCGTGGTCATTCGGTTGTATCCCCAGTGGTATCCTGGAGGAGCCAGGTCTTCCGGCCCGGAAACCCACATCCCCGAGCATCCCGAGTGGGAACCCATGATGTAAGGTTCGGTCGGGTAAATTTCCGAAGGCGCCTTGTCGGGCTCAATGTTCTGGGCTGCCCAGACCATGGCCTGACTGATGGTCATGTCCAGGAAGTCTTCCCAGGCTTCGCTTTCCAGTTCCTTCAGGCGCTCCGGGCCTTCGCCGGCGGCCAGTTTGGCGATGGCTTCCTCTGTGCGCATGTAAATGGGTCCGTTGCCGTCGAGGAGTTCCAGGAGCATCTGGTGGTTGCGCAAGGGGGTGGGGGTCGGCTTGGCTTCCCCGTAGGGCAGGAACTTTTGCAGTTCAGCCTCCCGGGTCTTGAGGTAATCCTCGCCCTTGGCGTTGGTTGCGCCGGATTTGAAGAGCAGGAACCAAGCGCCCACCGGACCGTAGCCGTCCTTGAAGCGAGTGGGGACGAAGCGGTGCTCCATCTGGGTGGCCTCGGCCCCGGCCTCGAGCATCATCGCGTAGCCCGATCCGGTGTTGAAGACCGTAAACCAGGTTCGACCCATGCCTTCGCCGGTGGAGCGTGGACGGAAGATGGCGGTGGCGCCGCCGGCGCCCATATAGACCACCTTGGCCTTGAAGACATAAATGCGGTTTTCACGGGTGGAAAAGCCGATGGCTCCCGCCACCCGGTTTTCCTCCTCAGCGTCCATGATCAGGTTGGTGATGGCCACCCGTTCGTAAAGGTTGCCCTCGCCCAGGGCGGTTTTGGCCGCCTCGGCGACGATGGGCTTGTAGGACTCGCCGTTGATCATGACCTGCCAGGGGCCTTCCCGGGTGTACTTGCCGTCCGGCCGTTTCCAGATGGGCAGGCCCCATTCTTCAAACATGTGGACCGATGTGTCCACGTGGCGGGCGATGTCGTAGAGCAGGTCGTCCCGCGCAATGCCCATCATGTCATTGCGTACGTAACGGACGAACTCCTCCGGCGTCTTGGAGTAAGAGGGGTCGTTATAGCGCAGCCCCATGTACAGGTTGATGGCGGACAGTCCCTGGGCCACCGCGCCGCTGCGTTCAACGGCGGATTTTTCCACCATGACGACCTTGAGATCCGGAGCCCAATACTTAGCCTCAAAGGCGGCGCCGCAGCCTGACATGCCGCCGCCGAGGATCAGGATATCGCATTCGACCTGGGTAATTTCAGGATTAGCCATCGCAACGTATCCCCGCTTTCATTGCGCGTTTTGGCAAGGGAATCACTTTCCGGCCGGAACCGGAATCTCGGCACCCAGCTTTTCTCTGTCGCCGGCGAGGACGATGTCGCGGAGATCGCCGGGTTGGTTCAAGCCGTCATAGGGCCTGATGCTACCCTCCGGCTTGGTTCGGATTGGAAACCGAAACCGCTTGACGGTGCCGTTGCGGAATTTGACCGCCCAAATGATGCTGTCCGTGCCCCGCAACGGGGTCACCCGTGCCCCCATCGGCACGAAATCCGCATAGCCCCTCACCTCAATGGCGCTTTGCGGGCAAATTTTAACGCAGGAATAACACTCCCAGCACATTTCCGGTTCCTGGTTGTACCCCTTCATGGCTTCTTTATCCAAGGTCATCAGATCGTTGGGACAGATGTACATACAGGCGGTCTTGTCGCGACCCTTGCAACCGTCGCATTTTTCCGGGTTGACGTAACTAGGCAACGCTTCACTCCCTTTCCCCAATTATGCGCAGGCGTTAGGAAGCCGGAGAAGCCAGGAAGTCATCCAGGACTTCCACGGACTTTTTGGCGGCCACCAAGTCAAAGATGGCGTCCTTGGCGGCCCGGGGAAGCAACTCGATGGTCTTGGTGGTGGAGGTGTCGCATTTGGCGTTGGGATACCGCTTCAGGAGTTTATCTTTCTGTTCTTCGTTGGCGGGCACCTCCACGGCCATGAGACCGGCCAGCACATCCCGAGCGCGCTGGGCCACCTAGATCGGAA
>JAJZBP010000055.1 GCA_021798855.1 Bacillota bacterium | reverse complement strand
AGAGGGGCTTGACCCCTATCCGCATTTCCCATTGCCGCTTCACGAAATTATCAAGGCCCGCCGCCGTATGCCCCCGGGCCGCAAAGTGCATCACCGTCGGCCAACCCAGGTATCCGTCCGCCCCCAAAACTAAAATCTTCATGTGGTTGACAATGTCCTCCTTGTAAGCACGGAGCCTTTTTTATTGTTCAACCCGTGCTTTATCACTTTTCTTTGTGAAACACCCAATCCCTTTTCTCTACACCAGATCCTTAACGAACCTCCCGGGAAGCCTCTCACAAAATGCGCTGCCGCCACCCTCCAGTCGAAACCACGGCATTCGAGTCGCCGGCTTAAAGTGCCCGCCCCTTGCGAAATAGAGCGGAAAGTGTGCGCAACATAATTCGCACTTCCATGAATACGCTGAAACTCTTGGCGTAAAGAAGGTCGTACCGGACCTTGTCCACGGGGGAAGTTTCGTACTTACCCTCAACCTGAGCGAGGCCAGTGATCCCTCCCTTGACAATCAGGCGCTGGACATACCCTGGAACTTGAACGGCAAACTCGCGGAAGAAATGGGGCCGTTCGGGCCTCGGACCCACCAGGGACATATCGCCGTGCAGGACGTTGTAAAGTTGGGGCAATTCGTCCAGGTGACTGCAGCGTAACCACCTGCCCAATGGGGTCACGCGAGGGTCGGCGCGCTTGGCCAGAACAGGACCGCTCACCGTCTCCGCTCCGTCGCGCATCGTTCGAAATTTGTACAGGACGAAGGGACGTCCGTTCATTCCCACCCGTTCCTGCCGGAAGAGAACCGGCCCGGGGGACGTCATCCAAACCAAGAGGGCGATGATGGCCATGCAGGGCGCCGCCACCACCAGACCGATCCCAGCGAAGATGACGTCCGTGATTCGCTTCCACGCCGTCGCCGCCGGGGAAAAACCCAGTTCCGGCAGTTCTAAAACGGGAACGTCATCCACATGGGCGATTTTCGCCCCCAGGAGGAAAATCTCATAAAGTTCTGGAACCAGGTAAACAGCCGTCCCCCTGGCGATGGCCGATACGGCGATCCTCATCTTGATCTCCGGTGGAATTCCCGGACAAATTACATACGTCTCCGCCGGATGTTCCAACAACCACCTTTCCCATTTGGCCTCCATGGTTATCAGGTTGTCCCCGGCCTCGGCAACCGGGAAGTCGGCGTAGAACCCAACCACTTGGTGAAACCACGGTGGGTAGCTCTCGAGTTTCACAGCCAAAGCCGCCGCCTCTTCGTTCCCCCCCACCACAGCCACCCGCCGCCGGCCCCCAACCCTGGTCTCCCACAGCCAGATCAGGTATCGCCAGCCCAGTAGGAGCAACCCCTGCAAGACGGCGGCCAAGAAGAAAACGCTCCGGGGAAAGGCAAAGCTGCGCACCAAGAAGGATAGGGCCATCAGGGCGAAGAAAGACAGGCCAACCGCCACCAGAACAGCGGGAAAAACATCGTCCCAAAGCCTGGGATCCGACGCATACAGATTGTAAACGTAGAAAAGCAAGAGAAACACAATGCTTCCCCAAGGAGCAAGCCTTTCGAAGGCATTGAAGTTATCCGCCGGAAGGTGCCCCAAGAATCGCAGGTAGAAAGCCAAAATGATCCCCAGGTTGAAGAGGACAACGTCTCCCATCCCAGCCAAACCGATCAGCAGCCACTTCCTCCTGCGGGACATCCGCCCGATTCCACCACCTTTCCGTCACACTGCCGCCTAAGCCGCCTTGCCCAATAGTCCCCTGATGGTACCGATTTCCCCGCTCAGAGCGGAGTCCGCCTTGACCGCCTTCCGTACCAACGCTCCTCCACCCGGTGCGCCCGCACGTTCCCGCATCAATCCCAGCCACAGTGCCGCCTTCGGCCCGTATGCCTTGCTCCCGGTCAGGGACGACAACAGTTTCTGAGCCCCGGCGTACTTCCCCAAGACAGCCGCCGCCTCCCCACCGTAGTAGAGCACGTCCGCCGAACGTAGGGACAAACGTTCGCCGCTGGTGGCAAACGCCGGCGCCTCGGCGGCGCGACGGGCCTGCAGGACCGGCAAACCGGTCATCTGCCGCAACAGGGGCTTGGCCCCCGCCACATCGTTCTTCTGCAGGTCACTTTGAGCCAGACGCATTTCCACCCGGGCCAGGTTGCCGTAATTGGCCGCCCGCATCGGCTGCTCGGTCAATACCTTTTGGAATAGGGGGACCGCTTGGTTCAGCAGTCCGTACCGGGCATCGAAGGCGCCGAGAAATCCCTGGTACTTGGGGCTGTCCGGGCGCAGGGCCGCCGCCGCCATGGCCGCGTGATAGGCGGAAATGAGATCCGCTTGGTTCGGTGCGCCCGGCTGACCGGCCCCCCCCCCCGCTTGGTTCCGAAACGCCGCCATCTGGTAGGCCGTGGCGGCCTCACCTTGGAAACCGGCGTTCCACGGGTCGTAATGAACGGCCTGCCGGGCCGCCGTGAGCGCCGCCGGGTAGTCTTTCTTTCCCATGGCCACCTGCGCCTGCTGGTCGTAATTGGCACCCACGAGCAGGAATCCCGACCCGAGCACGAAGACCGCCATGACGGCCATCCCCACCACCGGCGGCAGGTTGAAGTTCGGTTTTTGGGGCGGCCTGACGGCCGTCGGAGCCGGTTTGACGGCTCCCCCGGCCGATGCCGCCCCTTCCCTCCGTTCCAACCCCTGCATGACCCCAAATATGCCCAGCAGGTAAAATCCCAGGGCCGCTTCCGACAGGTCGAAGTCCAAGGCCGAGTGGAACCCGATGGCCAAAGCGGCGGCGGCAAGTCCGGCCACCAGCACGCCGTCGCCGGGTCTCCCCTCCGCCCGTCTCCGCGTCCGCACCACGCCCCGCAGGAAGAAGAACCATGCCGCCAGATAGGCGCCCAAGCCGATCAGTCCGGCCTCGACCCAAATCTGCAGGTAGTCGTTGTGAACCTGGGTCGAACTGAAGGGGAAGGTCTGGTAGTGAAAGTACAGGTCGGCCCAGCCGCCGCCCCCCGTGCCGAGAATGAACCTAACCGGGCTGGCCAGGACAATCTTCAGGGCCGTTCCCCAGTAGGTAAATCGCTCCAAGGCATCGTGGCTCTTGAACG
This sequence comes from Bacillota bacterium, assembly GCA_021798855.1. Taxonomy (GTDB): domain Bacteria; phylum Bacillota; class Sulfobacillia; order JAJZIM01; family JAJZBP01; genus JAJZBP01. The sequence goes on along the minus strand of JAJZBP010000055.1, from coordinate 7,695 downwards.
CGTTGAAGGATCCTCCCAGGTGGGCGGTCAGGCCGTGGGGCGGATGGATCAAAACGACGCCCACAACCAAGGCCGCCAACAGGCCTCCCCCAACCATGGCGCTCCGCCGTTGGATGTCGGGCGTCAAAGCCTTGTAGCGGTCGGCCAGATGGCCCAAGCCCGCGCCAAGAACCATGGCCACCAGCACCCCTAGCAATGCTGCCAAGCTTCCCTTGCCGGCGGCGGCCCCGGCGACCGTGAGCAGGTGGGCCGTCGTCAGCGAACCCAAGACGCCGGCCAGCGCGGCCGCCGCGAATCGTCCCAGGAGGGGGAGACGCCTCTCCCTCGGCAACAGCAAGAAAAACGCCGCCGTCACCAGGGGCAGCACCAAGTCCGCGCCGCGGGAATACGCCAGCACGAAGGTCATGAAGGTCAGCGCCACTCCCGCTGGGTACAGGTGGCGGTGCCAACCCTTGGCGGCGGCCCGGTCCCAGAGGGTGATTCCCAGGAACCCGGCCCCCAGCATGTACGCCGCCAAGGAGTTGGGGTATTGGAGCGTGGAGTAAATGCGTCCATTGAGGTGATTGAACGCAGCGGCCGATAAGTGAAACGGCAAAACGATCCCCGCCGCCGCCGTCAGCCCCACCAGGGCCACCCCGACCGCGCTCAGAAAGAGCGCGTGGAGCAACACCGAAGCGATCCTCCGATCCCGGCTCAGTTCGGAGGCCAGCCAGTAGACCAAAAACAGATCCAGGTACAAAAGGTCGCTTTGGATGGCACCCCGCAGGTTCACCGCAACGAAGGAGGAGATGACGTAGGCCCCGAACACCCCCAGAACCGCGAAGTCCAGGGGCCGCTCCAGGAAGTTCGTCTCCCGTTTTTGCTGCTTCTCCGCCCACCAGAGGAGGGCCACGATCCCGGTGGCCACGAAGGCCACGAGTTGGTCACCGGGGAAAAAGAGGCCACGGAAGAAAGGCGGGAAAAAAAGCAACATGGCCATCAGCACGGCCACCGGCCACTTCAGCGAGAGTTCAGCTTTTTGCAGTCGCTTGGGTTGGGGCAGGAGATCTTTTGGGTGCCTCGACTTCTTCGAACCTTGAGTTCGGGCGGCCTGATTTTTATTCGACTTTGGTTTGGCGGCGCTCTTGGCGCCCTTTTGGAGATTTTCTTTGCGCATACGCTTGGTTTATTTCGACATGCGCCGCCCATTTCCTTTTGCGTCTAAGGGAAGCTTTTTGGCTCGTCGCCGCAAAATTGGTCGTTTCGCCAATTTCACCGGATCTCCACCCCTGCAATTTCTCCCCTCTTTTCGACTTTGTGCCGCGGTCCGCGCAGCTTGCCGGCCCATCTTTCCTTTTTGAAAGACCCTTTTCCGCCCGAGGCGCGACGGATCAACCTCACTTACTGTTTTCTACGAAAGGGACTTGCCGGAACAGTTCCGCAATACCCCGAGGAACTTCCAACCTTGTGCGGCATAGGGGCATTGCAAAAAGAAAAGGCCCCGCCGGATCGGGCGAGGCTTTGTTGTGCCGTTTGGGAACCTTCACGCCCCCGCGTACAGGGCGGCCATGGTCCGGTCGATAATCGCCGCTCCCTGGGCGCGGGTGAGATTCGCTGTTGGATCGAAGCTGGGCGGCCCATTGGGGTTGGCGATGCCCGTAACTATGCCAGCCACAGCGGCAAACTGCACCGATTCGTATTGGGGAATTCCCGGGGAAAGGTCCAGGAAACTGACGGTGGGAGAGGCAGCGAGGCCGTGAGCCGCCCAGGTGGAGGGGAAGGGAACGGTCAGCCCGCGCTTTTGGCCGGACACCGTCAGGTAGGATGTCATTTCGGCCGGTGGCAGGTTGAACTTTTCCAGGATCCGTCCGGTCCAGGTGGCGGCCTGCAACCGGTTGACGGACCCGCTCCAATAGCCGCGGCCGGGCGGACTCACCGAGTGGATAACGCCGGCCCCGGCCAGGAAGTCCACGCCGGGCCCATACCACTTGGCCAGAATGCTTCCCCGGACATCGGCTTGGTACGCCGTCCAGTCGTTCACGTTCCCACCCAAGGGATTCTCCCAGACGGTGACGGCCACGCCGGAGGGCAGACCAACTCCGGCAGGCACCCGAACCGTGACCATTTCGCTGCCGGAGCCGCCGACCACCGGCCTCCCCAGCACCTTCCATAGGAGTTCGGCGAACTGTGCCCGGGTGAGAGGCTGCCCCGGTTGGAAACTGCCATCTGGGAAACCGGCGATGATCCCGTCGGCCATGGCCAGGCCAATGTACGGAGCCGCCCAGGATCCCCTCCAGGAGGCGTAGTCGCTGGCCCCTGCCGCGGCGGAAACGGCAGGGGCCGCCCCGAGGCCGGGGATGGCGATTCCGGCCGCCAGAGCCGGCCCCGCGGCGGTCAGGACGGCCGCGGCGGCGGCCAGAACGGATAAAAGCACGCGAGAGCGCAAAACCCTCTCACCCTTTCTTTTTCCAAATTTCATTTCGTCCAATTCGTCTCGGTCCTCCCCTTTTCCTGCCGGCCGCCGGCCCGCCGCCCGAAAATATGAAGGGAGGCGCCTTTAGGCGCCTCCCTCTTGCTCACCGAGTGCGGGACTTAACGGAACCTAGTGGCTGGTGACGAATGCGGCTTCGACCTGGGTACCCACGTTGGCCGTGTTGTAACCATTGCTTCCGCTCACATCGTTGTTGATGTTGGCCGAGAGGCCTTGGGTGATCGTCGCCACCCCATAGCCGAGTTGCAGGTCACCCTGGGTACTCGTAATTTGGTTGACGTTGTCGTAAACCGCGGTTCCGGTACCGTTCAACTTCGCCGGCGTCGTGGCGGCAAGTTGACCCGCGGCTCCTACCGCCACCTCGTCGCTGCTGCTGCCGAGGATGGTGTTGTTGCCGTTGGTCATCGGAGCGCCGACCGCGTTGAAGCCGAGAACGTTTCCAACCGTGTTATTCGTGTAAGCCCAGCCGTTAAGGGCCCCCCAGTCAACCCCGATTCCCACGTAGGCGCCACCGACGCTTCCTCCGTAAACCGCCGCCTCCACCACCGTCGCGCTGGTGGTGCCGGAGGTGGCAACCTCCACGACGGTGCCCTGAGGCAGGTACGGGAGGGTGATCCCTTGGTTGGTGGTGGTCACGCTGTAGGTGCTGGTCGTTCCGTTGACGTCAATGGACGCCTGGTAGCTGCCGCTGGATCCGGTGACGTCTCCGGCCAGGACGCCGAAGACGGGCACCGAGCTGGACCCGGTGGTCTCGACCAGCACGCCGCTGCCGTTGTCGGGACTGCCGGTGATCCCGCCCAGGTAGGCGACGATGTTACCGTTGTTGACCACGTTGGACAGGCTGCCGGCCACCTGAGGCTCAGCCTCGGCACTGCTGGTGAAGACCTGGACATCGGAGGCCACGTTGTAGGTCTTGGATGCACCGTTAACCGTGCCGGTGACGCTGCTGCCACTGACAGTGATGTTCTGCACCTGGGCGCCTTGGAGCACGTCGGCGACCGTGATCTGGCCCTGACTGTTGAGTTGGGCCTGGATGGCCGTGCCCCTGGAAACGCCGATGCCTCCGGCCGGGATGGCCGTAACCACGCCGTTGACCTCCAAGGTCCAGCCGTTGGGATCGAAAGGCACGCTGGCCACGGTCCCGTTGGCGTCAACGCTGACCGAGCTGGTGTAACCCTGGATCACGATGCCGGGTTGGCCGTTGGCGCAATTCCCGGCCGCAGCGGCCGCAGTAGCGGCGGCTACAACCTTACCGACGACACCTGCGCCGGGGAGGGCCTGGGAATCCCAGCACTCCACAGTTGTTGCGGCACCGACAGTGCCGGGCAGGACATTGGTCCCAACCTGAATGAAGCCCACCGGATAGGTGGAACCGGTGATGTCAATGAAAGCCACACCGCTTCCGCTCTGATCGTAGTAAACGGTGGCGCTCATGTTGTTGTAGGTGGTGTTGGCTCCGGGAACCTGGTTGTAGGAGTTGTTCTGTTCAATGATCGCTCCCGGATCGACGTTGTAAGTGGTGCCGTTGATAATCACCTGCTGCAGCTTGTGCGTGGCGCTGGCCAAGTCAATGCTGCTGGAGGTGATGGTCCCGCTGGCGCTCGTGTCGTAGGCCGCGATGGCCGTGATCTCGCTGCCAACGGTGTAGTTCACGTAGACCACATCGTTGGTCTTCAGTTGGCTGAGGGTGGCCGACTGCCCGTTCAGGGTAATGCTGGCGTTGGAGGCCACCGTGGCCGGTCCCTGGAAGGTCGGATTGTAGTTCCCGGCATTCACCTGGCTCGGCTGAACGCCGTCGAACTGAAGGGTATTGGCGCTGGCGTTCACATTGGTTACCACGCCCATGTAGTTGAAGAGGCTGTTGTCAATGACGCTGATGATATTGCCCTTCAGGTCGACGTTGGCGGTGACGGTGTCACCGTTATTCGGAGTGTTGGGGATGATGACGTTGTCAACCGCCAACGCGTTGGGCGGGTTGGTGACCGGTATATTGAGGGTGGCACCCGCAAAATTGTTGAGGGTTTCCGTCACCCCGTTGGCCTGAACGGTTGCCCCCGTCACCAATCCCCCCGCCATGGCGGCGGACAGGTAGGTCGCTTGCATGGAAGTGCTGCGCACCCCGGCAAAGATCACATGACCGTTGATGTCGGTGATGTAGCCAATCTGGGTTCCAATCAATCCCTGCAGGTTGGACGCCCCGTAAAGGATAGCGTTGGACGCCACGCTGACCGTAGCATCGCCCGCGGCACTCGCAGCAGACACGGTCGGCAACGCACCCAAAGGCGTGCTCACCGCGTAAACGATGTTGTTGTCGCTCGGCATGTGTCCCGGAGCCGGTGAGGACCAAGTGTCGTTATTGTTGTTTTTCAGGAGGGAGATACAATTGTTGTTCACATTGGTATTGCACTGCGTAACCGTGGTGACTCCGTTATTCTGGTAAGTTGTGGTGGCGATGTTCGTCGTTAGGGTGTTGAACAAAAGCTTGGCCACGTCTTGGCGAGGCGCCGCAGCGCTGGCGCTCGTAATGTTCACCCCGGCGGTCAGCAACAGCGAACTGGCCTCGGCCATGTAGTTGGCCGGCCAGGTGCCACCCATAACCGCCGGGCCGAAGCCCAACATCCTGACCTCCACGGTGAGAACCTGGGCGTAGGTCACCTGGCCGTTCGGATTGAACAGGCCGTTGCCCGTGCCGTTGACCAAGCCTTGGGCGGCGGCCACGGCCACATAGCCGGTGTACCATTGGGACTGTCCGCCCGGGCAGATGTCCGTGAAAGCGGAGCAGTTGCCGGAAGCCGAGGCCGCCGCTGAACCATAGCCCATGGCCACGTCAACTTCCTTGGCGAACTCGGCCCGGGTGATGGGCGCCGCCGGCGTGTAGGTGCCGTCGCCGTTGCCGGTGGCGATCCCCAGGGCATCCAAAGCATAGATGGAATAGGCGTGGGGTGTGGCGCTGGTTACGTCCGAAAAAGACACCCCGCTACCCACAACCGCTGTGCCGCTGGAGGTGGACTGGGCAAAAGCCGCCGGCGCCATAACTCCACCGATGGCGGTCATCGTCCCAAGAAGCATGGCCGACGAAGCAATGGCGGCCACGATCTTGCGGAACTTTCTCATACTTCAACCTCCTTGTACGTGAATCCCGAAAGAATTCTCTCTAGGAACGGAACACCGAAATGCCGGGCGAATCCCCCCCTTCGCGGACGAAACGAACCTCCCGCGGCGCTTGCGCCGGAAGTTTCGTCGTGGTTGTGGACACCGTGGCGGGTGGGAAAGTTTTGCTTACGAACTTTCTTCCCCGCCTTCTCTTGCAACCTAAAAGCCAAATTCGCGTTCTGGACGAGCGTTTCCTGCCGTCCCGCTTAATGAATACTTCGTGAATTGGTGGGAATTTAGGTGGGCAAGTTGCAATCATAACACAAATTGGGGCAGATCCCAACCCCACACGATGAACTGTTTGCTCGTTTTGCGGGTTGCGCCTTCTCGTCGCACCGTCCGGGCGGATTCTTCGTCCAGCGCGACGGCCGGCGCCGCGGTGGGCGCCTGAAAACGGCTTACGCTCGGGGCACCCCTTCTTTCCGTTTCCGGGATATGGGTTCTTTTTCTCTCTTCCTCGCTAAAATCCTCCTTTTTGGCGCGACAATTTGGCCTATTTTTCATTGAGTGCGGGCGAGGGGGAAGGGGCGGGATGCGGAGGATGCGGGCCAGGGATGACTCCGGCGGAAGCGGCGACGTCCGACCGATGGTGGACTGGCCGCAGGGCATGAAGACGCCTTTCCGGCAGCGACCGCCGCTCGGGCGGCGGCCCCAAACGCACAGGGGGATCAGGAGGCCGCGGGGGAAACGTCGCCCGAACGAGGGTGGAAAACCGGCGTCTTGGGCGGGGCTTGCCCGGAACGGGAAGAACCTTCCTGGGCGCGGCGGAGGCAAGCAAGGCATCCCGAGGGGCGCCGTGTCCATTGGTTACCTTATGCCTCATATCCTGGAAAATTGCCTGTTCGGTGGCGAGGCAGGGAAAAGTCGTTCCCGGCGGCGGGTGCGACGGTCGCCGGCGGGGAAGGGTGAAAGGCCCGGCTTTTCAAGAATCGCTATCGGGGATAATCCAGATGTGCGCTTGACCACGGTGGACGGTGGCTATAGCGTAGCGTATTGTAACAGATCACTTAACTCGGAGCCGACTGGTTCGACGGGTCTGGAGCGGGGACGGGAGGACAACCCCTCTACCAATCAATACGGTTTGCGAACCCGCTAATAGGCGGATCAAATAAATGCGCCGAGCTTATCCAAGTCGTGTGACCAAAACAAGACCAAACATCCATGTCCAAAAATACTACATCCCTACCCGGAAAGGACGCTGTCCCGGCCAACCGAACCGGTTCAGGCGTATTTTCCGTCCGTTGCAAACCCACCGTTCAGATCGCCAAACCCAGTCACTCCCAAACTTCCGTCAGGTTGATTCGCAGACCGGGGAAGCCCTCCGGCTCGAAAACGGCGTCGTTTTCAAGGGAGCCCGCCGGTTCGTATTTGCCGTCCTTGAGCCGAAAGGCGGTCAGGCTTTTGCCGGCGGGGTCCACGACCCAGTAGTGGGCGACGCCGCCCCCCTCGTAGGCGTTTTTTTTGTCCACCCAGTCGGCGCGGGCGGTGGACGGGGAGGGGATCTCAATGATCAGGTCGGGCGCCCCCTGTACGTTCTTGCCTTTAATTATGGAAAGCCGCTCCCGTGAGATGAACAGAAGATCCGGTTCCACATAGTGTTGCTCCGGCGGCAGGAAGGAAAGGACGACGGCGAAGGGAGCGTGGTACACCCTTCCGCTTCCCGTTTGTTTGGCCCACGCCACAATTTGGAATATCAAGTTGACGCTGACCGCTTGATGTCGTTCAACCGGTGGTGGACTCACGGTCAACCTCCCCCCGATGACCTCGTAGCGATTACCGTCCTCCGGGAGGCTTTCGAACGACTCGTAGGTCCATGTCCCGTCGGGAACGTTCCACGGCCAGGGAACGCCGACCTGCCCACTCCCGTATGCCAACTCCACCGCCGTCTCCCGCAATTCCTTGGTGAACAACCCGGTTCAACCCCCTCCATCCCTCTTTTTTACTCCCACACCTCCGTCAGGTTGATTCGCAGACCGGGGAAGCCCTCCGGCTCGAAAACGGCGTCGTTTTCAAGGCGGCCCGCCGGTTCGTATTTGCCGTCCTTGAGCCGAAATGCGGTCAGGCTTTTGCCG
>JAJZBP010000054.1 GCA_021798855.1 Bacillota bacterium | reverse complement strand
CCAACCCCAAGTCCTGGAGGGCGGAAACCACCGACCAGCTTTTGACGCCGCCCGTATACAGGACGGCCTTTTTGCCGCGCAACCGGACCGCGTAGGGAGCCAGGCGCACCGCCAAGCGGGCTTCTTCCGCCGTGATCAGCGCTTCGGTTCGCACGATCAGTTCCCGGTCCCTCAGCAGGCGGGCTATGTTCCTCAGCGCCTCGCCGGTATTCCTGCGCCCGTAGAAGCTGCCCTCGAACCAGGGGATCCCGTAACGTTCCTCCATACCCCGCGCCAAGTTTAAAAGAGCCCGCCCGCAGACCACCATGTTGGCCCTGACCCGGTGGGCCCAGGTCAGTTCCCGGTAACGGCTGTCGCCCGTCAGGCGGGAGAGCACCCTGATTCCTGCTCGTTCCAATAGGGGTACTACGTTCCAGAGTTCCCCGGCGATGTTGTATTCGCCGATCAGTCCGATGTCCCACGGCGTGGTGGCGGGCGGTTCGCCGGTGCCGATGACGTGCTTCAGCAACGCCTCTCCGGCCAGCCGGTTGCCCAGGTTCTTGCTCCCCAAAAAGCCGGGACTGATCACCGGAATTACCGGAACGCCGACGATTTCCGCGGCCGCGGCCCGGCATACCGCCTCCACGTCTTCGCCGGTCAGGGCCGGCACGCAGGTGGCGTAGACGAAAATCGCGGCGGGCCGCCGGCGCGCGGCCAGTTCCAGTAGGCCTGCGCGCAGTTTCCCCTCCCCGCCCAGGACGATTGTCTCCTCGGACAGATCGGTGGTGAAGCCGTACCGGTTCAGGTCCGGTCCCGAAGAGAGGCTTCCCCGGCTCTCCCAGGAGTTGCCCAAACAGCCGCTCGGGCCGTGGACCAGGTGAGCGGCGTCGGCCACCGGCACCAGGGTGATCATCGCCCCGTCAAAGGCGCAGCCGCCGGCGGCCAAGCCCGGCACCGGTTTGGCGCATCCCTGCCGGCGCCCCTCTCCCGTCTTGGCCCGGTTATGATCGCAAGCCGGTTCGTTGAAGAATTCGGCAACCTTGCTGGACAGCATCAAAGGCACCTCCCGAACTACCGAACCACGTCCGCCCCATGCGCCGGCGCCTTCCGGTCCATGTCCTCCAGCACCGCGTTGACCAGCCAAACCAAAAGGTTCAGCCCGCCCTGGTAGCCGATCACGGGATAACGGTGCAGGTGGTGCCGGTCGAAGATGGGGAAACCCACCCGCACCAGGGGGGTATCCGCCTCCTGGGCCAGCCACTTCAGGTAGGAGGAACCCACAAGCAGGTCCACCGGTTCGGTGAGCACCAAGGAGCGCAGGTGCCACAGGTCCTTGCCGGTCCAAACCTTGGCCTCCCCATGGGGGCTTGCATCAAGCAACCGGCGGGCTTCCGCCTCGAACTCGGCCGATCCGTTGGTGCAAACCACATGGACCGGCTCCGCTCCCATTTCCAGCAGGAAACCGATGATTCCCAGGAGCATGTCTGGATCGCCGGCCAGCGCCACCCGCTTACCGTGCAGGTAGGCGCCGGAGTCGGCCATGGCGTCCAGGAGGCGCCCCCGCTCGGTTTCCAGTTCCGCCGGCACCGGGCGTCCGGTCAGGCGGCTTAACTCCTGGAGCAGCCGGTCGGTGGCCCCCACGCCGATGGGCGGCGCCAGGGCCACCGTTTCCTGGCCCCATTCGCCGACCACATACTGGCAGGTTTTGAGCGTGGAGAACTTCTGCAAGGCGATGGTCGCCCGCGCTCCACGGGCCGCCGTCACCTCGACCAGGGGCGTGCCGCCGACATAGGGACGGTATTCCCCGGTGGCCGGCGAATCGAGAACCTCGCTGGGGTCGGACAGGATGCGCCCGGCGACGCCGAACAGGCCGAGGATGCGTTTAAGCTCCCGGTAGTCCCCCACGTAGGTGTCGAAGCCCAGGAGAAAGTTGAGGCTGCCGTCCCCGCCCTCCAAGACCACTTCTTTCCCCGCCAAGCCCGAGAGGATGCCCTTCATCATGTTGTCCCAACCGGTGATGTGGGAGCCGACGAAGCTGGGGGTGTGGGCGAAGGGCACGGGGAATTCCGCGGGCACCTTGCCATTTTCGCGGGCGTTGCGGATGAAGCCGTTCAGGTCGTCCCCGATCACCTCGGCCATGCAGGTGGTGCTGACGGCGATCATCTTGGGGCGATAGAGGGCCAGGGCGTTCTCCAGCCCCTCCATCAGGTTGTTCAGCCCGCCGAAGACGGCCGCCTCCTCGGTCATGGAAGAAGACACCGCCGGGAAAGGATCCTTGAAGTGGCGGGCGAAGTGACTGCGGAAGTAGGCCACGCACCCTTGCGAACCGTGGACCAGGGGCAGGGTTCCCTCGAAGCCGATGGCGGCCAGAATTGCCCCCAGCGGCTGGCAGGCCTTGGCCGGGTTGACCGTCAGCGCCTCGCGGGCGAAGTTCTTCTCCCGGTACTCCCAGGTCCGGGTCCAATCCCGCACCCGTTGGACCTCTTCCGCCGAGGCTCCCTTTTCGAAGGCCCGCTTGCGGGCGAAAAGCGCCTGGTATTCTTCCTCTTCAAAAAGTTCGTTATGGTCTTTGATTTTTAAAGACTCACAATCCTGACTCACCCCAGCGACCTCCTTCCTTTAACGGTCTTGCTTACCCTTTAGCCGCCGCGGCCAGCTTTTCCCCCGGCTCCACTTTCCAGGGGGCTTGGAACAGGTTCCAGACCGGCGCGTTCACCGCCATGTCCATGTCCCGGGCGAAGACGGCGAAGCCCTCCACCCCGTGGTACGGCCCGCTGTAGTCCCAGGAGTGCATCTGCCGGAAGGGGAGTCCCAGCTTGTGGTAGACGTACTTCTCCTTGATCCCGGCCCCCATCAGGTCGGGGCGTAACCGCCGGGCGAACTCCTCCAACTCATATTCCGTGGGGTCGTCGTAGACGAGGATCGCCTCGCTCAGTTCCGGGTAAGTCCTTTGGTAGTCGTCGTTGTGGCCGAACTCGTAGCCGGTGCCGATGACCTCCATCCCCAAGTCCTCGTAGGCCCCCACGGTGTGGCGCGGGCGCAGCCCCCCCACCAGGAGCATGAACGTCTTGCCCTCCAACCGCGGGCGGTATTTGTCATTGACCGCCCGAAAAACCGCATCGTACCGGGCGATGGCCGCCTCCGCGCGGGCCTTCACCACGTCGTCAAAAAAGCCGGCGATCTTCCGCATGCTCTCGACGATTTTGGTCGGGCCGAAAAAGTTGTACTCCACCCACGGTGTGCCGTACTGTTCCTCCATGCTCCGGCAGATGTAGTTCATCGAGCGGTAGCAGTGGATCAGGTTCAGCTTGGCCCGGTGGGTCGTCGCCAATTCGGCCAGCGTCCCGTCGCCGGACCACTGGGCCACCACCGAGAGGCCCATGTCTTCAAATATCTTGCGGCTGGCCCAGGCGTCGCCGCCGATGTTGTAGTCGCCGATGATGGCCACGTCGTAAGGCCCCGGCTCGGTCGCCGGCTCCCCCTTCCCCAGCACCCAGTCCCGGATGGCATCGTTGGCGATGTGGTGCCCCAGGGACTGGCTGACCCCCCGGAACCCCTCGCAACGGACCGGAACCACCGTCACGCCCAGTTCCGCCGCCTTCTTCTTGGCCACCGCCTCGATGTCGTCCCCGATCAGGCCGATGGGGCACTCGGACTGGATGCTGATCCCGTGGGCCAGCGGAAAAAGCTCCCTGACCTCGTCGCACAGTTTCCCCAGCTTCTTGTCGCCGCCGAAGACGATGTCCCGCTCCTGGAAATCGCTCGTAAACTGCATCTCCATGAACTTATCCACGCCCAGCGTGCCCAGGGCGTAATTGCGCCGCGACGCCCAGGAGTACTGGCCGCAGCCCACCGGCCCGTGGCTCACGTGCACCATGTCCTTGACCGGCCCCCAGACCACGCCCTTGGACCCCGCGTAGGCGCAGCCGCGAACCGTCATCACCCCCGGCCGCGACTTGACGTTGGACTTGACGGCGCACTCCTTGCAACCGCCCGTCGGGTCGTTGGGCTTGACGTGCTTGGCCCGGTCGGCGCGGGCCTTTTCCGGGTAGACCTGGAGTACATCGTTGATCAGCGCCTGCATTTCTTCACGGGCAAAGCTGCTCCTCATGCCGTCACCTCTTTTTTGTTTGGAGGCGCCGCGCGTCGCGGGCGCCCCTTGCTTTTGGGCTGTTTCCTTTAAACCGCGGCCGCAACCTTGGCCTGTTCTTCCGCCTCGGTCACGCCCACTATCGTCTCATCCTCGCCTTCCAGGATCCCGTACTCCAAAAGGAGTTCCTCCAACTCGTCCATGGTCAGGGGCGTGGGGATGGCGAAATTCCGGTTCTCGGCGATCTTGCGCGCCAGAGTCCGGTACTCCGCGGCCTGGGGATGGTCCGGCGAATACTCCAGCACCGTCAACCGACGCAATTCCGCCCGCTGCACCTGGTTGTCGCGGGGGACGAAGTGGATCATCTGGGTGCCCAACCTTGCCGCCAGGGCCTCGATCAGTTTGGCCTCCCGGTCCACGTTGCGGCTGTTGCAGATGAGACCGCCCAGGCGCACGCCGCCCGAGTGGGCGTACTTGAGGATGCCCCGGGCGATGTTGTTGGCCGCGTACATGGCCATCATCTCGCCGGAGGTGACGATATAAATTTCTTGGGCCTTCCCCTCCCGGATGGGCATGGCGAACCCGCCGCAAACCACGTCGCCCAGGACGTCGTAGCTGACGAAATCCACGTCCTCGTAAGCCCCACTTTCCTCGAGAAAGTTGATGGCCGTGATCACCCCCCGCCCGGCGCAGCCGACGCCCGGCTCCGGGCCGCCCGACTCCACGCACTTGATCCCCCGCCAACCGGTGACCAGAACCTCCTCCAGTTCCAGGTCCTCCACCGAACCCCGCTGCCCCGCCAGTTGCATCACCGAGGTCTGCGCCTTGGCGTGCAGGATGAGGCGCGTGGAATCCGCCTTTGGGTCGCAGCCGACAATCATGATCCTCTTGCCCATTTCCGCCAAAGCCGCGATGGTGTTCTGGGAGGTCGTTGACTTGCCGATGCCCCCCTTGCCGTAGAACGCAATTTGCCGCATGGCGATCACCTCCGGTTAGTGTTAGTTATTTGTCAACTTAGCCCCTTCCCATCCCTGGGAAAAAACAAAGCCACCCCTCGGTCGGGGGGTGGCTTCCTTGCCATGCCGTCGGACCGCGCCGTCCGTCGGACCTTCGCTCCGCTTTGTCCTCCGGCCACGTTGCCGGCGACACCCTCATTGTATGCCAGTCGAATGATGATGTCAAGTATATGTTAATATCTCAGGCATTTTTTGGGCAGGCACCGCGGTTCGCGTCGGGCATATCTTTAAGGGAGGCAAACTCCAGGGAAAAGGTGAGACGGATGTGCGGCATAGCCGGTTGGATCGAATGGGACAAAGACTTGCGCCGGGAGGAGGCCGTCCTCCAAGGGATGGGCCGGACGCTGGCCCGTCGCGGTCCCGACGCCGGGGGAACCTGGTTCGGGCCTTCCGCCGCCCTGGCCCACCGCCGCCTGGTGGTCATCGATCCGGAGGGCGGCGCCCAGCCCATGCGCCGCCGTAGCGGCGAACGCAATTGCGTCCTGGTCTACAACGGCGAACTCTACAACGCCGCCGAGTTGCGCCGTGAGTTGGAATCCCTGGGCCATTTTTTCCGCACCCGCTCCGATACCGAGGTGCTGCTTTTTTCCTACATAGCGTGGGGAACGGCCTGCCCGGAACACTTGAACGGCATCTTCGCTTTCGCCGTGTGGGACGAAGGGGCCGAAAGCCTTTTCCTGGCCCGTGACCGTTTGGGGATCAAGCCCCTCTTTTTCACCCGCCGGGGGAACGCGCTTTTATTCGGCTCCGAGTTGAAAGCCCTCCTGTCCCATCCGGCGGTACCCGCCGAATTGGACGCCCAAGGTCTGGCCGAGGTTTTTGCCGTCGGCCCGGCCCGCACCCCCGGCCACGGCGTCTTCCGGGGAATAGAAGAAGTTCTCCCCGGCGAGTGGGTGCGCTACGACCGGGGGGGGCTACGCCGCGGACGGTACTGGCGGCTGGAAAGCCGCCCCCATCTGGATGACCTCCCCACCACCGCCGCCAAGGTCAGGGAACTCCTGGAGGACGCGGTGGAACGGCAGCTCGTTTCCGACGTGCCGCTGGTCACCCTGCTTTCAGGCGGCCTGGATTCAAGCGCGGTGACGGCCTTCGCCGCCGCAGCGGGCCGGCGGGCCGGTGGGGATCCGACGCGCACCTTCGCCGTGGATTTCGCCGGCCGGGAACGGGATTTTCAGCCCAACGCCTTCCAGCCCGAGTTGGACGGCCCCTGGGCCGAGCGGGTGGCCGCGTTCCTGGGGACCCGGCACCGGAGCATATCCCTGGAGAACGACGCGGTGGTGGAAGGACTGGGCGCGGCATTAAGGTTCCGGGACCTGCCCGGCATGGCCGACGTGGACACTTCCCTTTACCTGTTCTTTCGCGAACTGAAGAAGGAGGCCACCGTGGCCCTGTCGGGGGAAGGGGCCGACGAGATCTTCGGGGGGTACCCCTGGTGCCACCGGGAGGAGCCATTAAGGGCCGACACCTTCCCCTGGTCGCTGCGTTTGCCCGACCGGGTGGCTCTTTTGGCACCGGATCTGGCAGCGCGCATCCGTCCGGAGGATTACGTGCGGGAACGTTACCGGGAGGCGCTGAGCGAAGTGCCCCGTTTGGGCGGCGAGAACCCGGACGCCGCGCGCCGGCGGGAGATCCTTTACCTGAACATAACCCGCTTCCTGCCTACCCTCCTGGACCGCAAGGACCGGATGAGCATGGGAGTTGGCTTCGAGGTGCGGGTGCCTTTCCTGGATCACCGCCTGGTGGAGTACGTTTGGAACATTCCGTGGGACATGAAAAACCACGGGGGGGCGGCCAAAGGCATCCTGCGCCTGGCCCTGGCGGGACTTTTGCCCGACGATTGTCTGAACCGGCGCAAGATGCCCTATCCCTCCACCCACGACCCCGCCTACAGCGAGGCTTTCCGGCAACGCTTGCTGGGCGTTCTGAACGACCCGGCGTCGCCCCTGGTGCCCCTGCTCGACGTGGCGGCAGTCCGGGAAGTGGCGGCCACGGAGCGCACCCCGGAAGGCTTCAAGCCCTGGTTCAGCCAGCTCATGGGCCGGCCCCAGCTTTTCGCCTACCTGGTCCAGTTGGACTGGTGGCTGCGGGAGTATAAGGTTTCCATTTGCTAAAGGCTAAGGTTTTGGACCCGGCGTTTGGAAAATAAAAAAGCATCCCTGATTCCACTGCATAAACCCGCGAGCTTGCGCAGTTGCTGCGATGTATACTGAAGCACTCCCACCGCTTTAGCTGTGGGAGTGCTTCAGGGTCTGGTTGTCGCCCTGCCCACGCTTACACTGCGTCCTCACGGACGCCGCTCCAAGGCTCGGTTCCCCGTGGGTGGCCGGCCCTTTCGGGGACGGGAATTTCACCCGCTGAAAACAGCCGGCTTATCCCGGCGCACCCACCAGATCCCTGGGGTCGAACGTTCCATCGCCCAAAGCAGGTTTTCGCCGAGGGAAAGGCGAAATCCCTCCGGTAATTGGAGGGATTTCGCTTGTTCGGCCACAAATTGGCCCTTTTCCTGCCGGCCCTGCTTTTTCTTGCCGCCTGTGGTCAGGGACATCCTCAGGGGCATCCCGCCCCCCGATCCACCGTCGCCAAGGTCCCGGCCCACGCCGCTTCCTCCCGGACGGCGGCGGCGCCTTTCGCCGTCACCCTGGTGACGGCCCCGGCGAATCCGGCGCAGGGAGACACCATCGACATCCGGGCAAGCTTCACCCAAAAACCCCAACGCTTGCGCCTGCTGGTGGACGGTCAGGCCCACCCGGTTTTTGCCGACGGCAACAACTTCCGGGTGTTGATTGGTACCGATCCCTCCTCGCCCACCGGCATCCACCGGGTGGAGGTCATCGCCGCCGGTCCGAACGGCAAAACGGTCGACCAAACCACGACCTTCAACCTGCAGGGAGTTTCCTTCCCCAGGCGGACCATCACCCTGACGCCCCAAAAGAGCCGGCTCCTTTCCCCCGCCGCCGGCGCCGAGGAAGTGGCTTTGGCCGGCGCCGCCCTGGCCATCCGCACTCCGGCCCAACTTTGGCAGGGCGCCTTCTCCCTTCCCCTGGGGAATGCCCCCATCGACTCCCCCTACGGCTACTGGGGCGTTTATAACGGCACACCCGAGTGGTTCCACGAGGGGGTGGACTTCACCGCCGCCGCCGGCACACCGGTCCACGCCGCGGCGGCGGGAGTGGTCGTCCTCGCCCGACATCTCCCCCGCGGCGGCAATACGGTGATCATCAACCACGGTCAGGGTGTCTTCAGCGAATACCTGCACCTGGCCACCTTCGCCGTGTCCGCCAACCAGGCGGTCGCGCAGGGGCAGACCGTCGGCACGGTGGGATCGACGGGTCTGACCACCGGTCCGGGCCTCCACTGGGCCGTCTTCGTGAACGGCATCCCGGTGAACCCCCTGCTTTGGGTGAGCGCGCCGCCGGCATAAAGCCGCCGGCGTGCCCATGGAACAACACGCAAAAAGGAGGAGCCATGCCGTTTTTGCACGATTGTCTGGAACACAACGCCCGTTTCCTCGCCGAGCGGCAGCGTGCTTTCACCAAGTCGCCGGCCAAAAAAATCGCCCTTTTCACCTGCATGGACACCCGACTGGTCGAGTTCCTGGAGCCGGCCATGGGCATCGGAAGGGGCGACGCCAAGGTGATCAAGAACGCCGGGAACACGATCATCGACCCGCTGGGCGGGGTCATGCGCAGCTTGGTGGTGGCCATATACGCCCTCGGTTGCGAGGAGGTCTTCGTCGTCGGGCACTGGGATTGCGGCATGTCCCAGATCAACGAAGCGGACCTGCGGGCCGGGATGCTGGCCCGCGGCGTCCCTCCCGCGGTCATCGCCTCCCTCAACCCCGGCCTGGGCGATTGGCTCGGCGCTTTCCGCGACCCCCGGGGCAACGTGCGCAAGGTGGTGGCCACCATCAGACAAAGCCCGTTGATCCCCCCGGAGGTACCGGTGCATGGCCTTTTGTTCGAACCGGTCAGCGGGCGCCTGGAATTGGAAATCGACGGCTACGCCGGCGGCGGGGAGAACGCCGCGGTCAAGTCCCCGTGACGATCCGCCGGCCCAAGTTTCGCCGGTTACTTCATAGAAGCATAGCGTCCAACGAGATGCTATTACGGTAAACTCAGCAAGCTCGCTGGCTTTACCCTTTCTTTTTGCTCCCAAAAGCCAGCAAACTATTAGACCGCCACATAATGGCCGCAGCTTGCAATACAAGGTCGCAGTTTTCACCAACTGGTTATAATTCACTTATCCAATCTAATTTCCATAAATCATTCGGAGAAATAGCTCCATAATGATACTGTAACATTTCTTGGATAAGAATACGGGATGAAGGATACGGCTGGCGATAAAGTATATCAAAGAACCATCTTGCAGAACTCTTCTGAGCCAAATGCAAGGCAAAGATGTTAGAACGAAGAGCAGGAACTGCTTCCAAAGCCATCTTGCCACCTGCATAAGGATAATTCCACCAATCCCAAAAAGCATCTTGTACCCAATCTTTTGTAATTTGTTTTAATATTGGGTATGCATCTATATACGGTATGGTATCATCTGTTGGAGATAAGTCATTTTCCAAAGTTCCTTTATTGGAGTTTACATCTTTATAACGCCATTTCAATAAATTATCCCACCACTCATGCCATTCTTTATCGGCTGTTGCCAGAGATTTTGATTCAATTATTTTTTCAACATTAGATATAAGGCTTTGACAGGGAAAATATTTTGTATTACATTTGTCCATTCCAATAATATCTTGTACAAATAGGGCAAAGTTGAGTATATTAGGAGCTTCACATACAATGATTTGGCTGGAACTATCTGAACTATACATTAGTAAGATCACACTCCTTAAGGATATGGCAAGGCCATGGGCGGATAATAATAAACCTTTACAATGGCCTTACCTTTAGTTATATATATGGTTATTTAGTAGTTGCATTTGTTGAAATGTTCACGAGGGTACAAGTAAATAGATCAGTATTTTCAATCCATCCGGATAGGGTACCGGTATATGTAGTTTTGCTCCGTAAGCCAGAAAAAGTAAACTGCCCAGAAGCATTAGGTGAAATTATTGGCCCAGGCCCATTATACGTTTGGGATCCTCCACCATTATTTAAGGTAACTGTAATGTTTTCCCAGCCAATGTCGCCCACTATAGAAGAGACCCCCCAATTGGCATCAATCTGCGATGAACTTCCCCCATTGAACATGGTTAGCTGATCGATTCCACAATCCCCAGACCCGGTAGTAAGCGGTGAAGGGGAAGAACCATTTTTGGAAGTAACTATCATTTTTCCTGTAACAGTATTTGAGCCTGAAGGTACGGGCAAAGATGCGGCCAGGGCTGTAACGGAAGCAGATATTCCAAAAGCAAGGATCATCACACAAATAACTGTTGCAACCTTACAAACATAGAATTTAGCCCATTCTCTCATTCTCCGCACCTGCACGATTACCTCCCAGGATTATTCTGGCTAACGGACGCTCACTCGTGGCTGACCGTCTTGGGGACCGGATTTTCCCGGCAGTAGTCGAGGATCGTCATTTCCCAGGGGTGTTTGGTTGGGCATTACCGCCGACTCACGATCCCGGTCTTCGAGCCTCGTCGGCTCATCAGGTGCCCCTTCGTGTCGGCCAAGCCATTTGTACAAGGTTTTGCGGGACATTAAGGAAGGTTTCGCCTCCGTACATGCGCCCGTCGCCGGGAGCGTGGCGCAGGCGTCACCTGTGACGCCGA
>JAJZBP010000053.1 GCA_021798855.1 Bacillota bacterium | reverse complement strand
CTGGTGGGGCCCAAGCACACTCTCCAGGATCTGGCCGAGGCTATCGACTTGGCCTTCGCCCGCTGGGACATCTCCCACCTCCACGAGTTCGAGTTCCCCGACGGGCGCCGCTACGGGACGCCGGACGAGGACTTCGACGAGGGCGACCAGCCCGCCGACCTGGCCAAGGTCAGGGCGGGGAGCGTCCTATCCAAGGGGGTGGCATTCTCCTACGTTTTCGACCTGGGGGACGACTGGCGGCACGGGTGTCTGGTCCAGGCCACGGGCGTGGACCCGGAGAAGCAGGCGGGGATCGTGCCGGAAAAACCCATCCCCATCTGGGGCTGGGGGTGGATTCCCGACCAGTACGGGCGCCGCTGGGAAGACGACGACGGCGAGGAGGACGAGGGTGCCTGCCCGGTCTGCGGGCGCGGGGCCGGCGGGAAAGAATCGGATGAGATTTAGGCGAATTTCGCCACGGCGAAAAATGGAATCGGTGCGACCGGGGGCGGGTTTGCGTAGACGATGGAGTCATTTATGGTCAAGTGGAAATGAACGGTATTAAATCCGGCTCCGGTGCCAGGCGACGGAGGCCAAAAAGAACCCGCAGCCTCCAAACAGGGCCACGGCGATACTTGCGTGAAGTCCCAGGCCGAAACCGTTGCCGACGCCGAGGACGATGAGGAGGCCGAAGACGGCCCAGAAGGCTGAGGCGCCGGCGCGGTGGTTGATTTCCCGCAACCGCTCGTCGCAATCCACTCCGGGGCCGTCTCGGCGGCGCTGGAGCAAAGCCAAGGTCAGTATACCCACGCCGGCAAGCCAGAAAGCCCAGTCGAGGGGGCTGAATTTGTGCCACAGGTCGGCGGCCAACATGAAGACGAGCCAGAAGACGATCCAGGCGACGCGCAGGGGAAATTTTATCCTTTGCAATCTCTTTCCTCCTCCAACCGAAATAATTCTTCCACGGGCATTCCGAAGTGGCGGGCCAGGCGGATGGCCAAAGGCAACGAAGGGGTGTAGCGACCGCTTTCAATGGAAATGATGGTCTGCCTGGTAACGCCCATGGCTTCGGCCAATGCCTGTTGGGACAAGCATCCGTGCTGACGCAGTTCCTTCAGCCGGTTTTGGATGACGGGGAATCCCTCCTTGGGACGTAAAGTTTACTTTACACGCATTATAAGGTGATTGAGGCGGGGTGTCAAGCTGGTTTTACATCCGTGCCTATATGGGAGGCGGCGTTTCCGGTCTGCGGGCGCTGGGCCGGCGGGAAAGAATGGGACGGGATTTGAGAGAATCGATTTAAGGATTAGGCAACCGGGGTGGGACGAAGCTTTAAGGCCAGCTTGATGGAAGCGGGCCGGGACGACCGGAGAAGTCCCTAACCCTGAGGAGTTCATCCCGAAAAAGGGCCGCAGGCCCCCCCAACAAAAAAATGGCCCACCCAATGGCCTGGTGGTTTGGGGAGCCACGTTGCGGAGTGCCCAGGCCGGCGCAGCGGCCAAGTCGACGCCCTGCGGTGGCAACACCTTTTGTTGACTGGTCGGAAGGGAAATGATAGAGTGAAGGAGAAAGATATCATTTTCACAAGCTTTATCTTATCTTTTCTTCATAATAACGGGGCAAGCGGGTGAAGCTCTTGCAGCTTGGGTTTCTCGGAGAAATGGCCCCCCAGATCCGGTTGGTGGAAGAAAGCCTGGCGGAAAATCTCAAGGGGGAAGGGATTCAGGAGGTTACGGCCTACCTCCTGCAGGGGAAGGGGAAACGAGTGCGATCGGCGCTGACCCTGTTGGCCGCCGGATCCTTCGGCCCGTTGCCGCCGACGGCCGTTCCGGTGGCCACGGCCGTGGAGATGCTCCATCTGGCCACCCTGATCCACGACGACGTCATCGACGGGGCCACGACCAGGCATGGTCTTTTGTCCTTGCACCGCCGCTTCAACGAACGCATTTCCATTCTGTTGGGCGACCACCTCTTCGCCAAGGCATTTGTTCTTTTTGCTTCGGTCGGGAACGTGCGGGTGGTGCGGACTATGGCCAACGTGGTTTACGAAATGTGCCAGGGTGAGATCGAACAGAATCTTAACTGCTACCAGACCGAAGTGCAGACCGAAGGGAAGTATCTGGAGCGGATCGGGAAAAAAACCGCCATTTTGATGGGGGAAAGTTGCCGCGTCGGGGCCATTTTGGCCCACGCGGGCCGGGCGATGGAAGACGCCATGTACGATTATGGGTACAACCTGGGGCTTGGTTTTCAAATCACCGATGACCTTTTGGACCTAACGGCGGACACCGAACGGTTGGGCAAAGCCAGCGGCAGCGATCTGAAGAGCGGAGTGGTCACCCTGCCCTTGATCCACGCCCTGAAAGCGCCGGGCTACGCGGGTAGGATCCGGGAATTGCTCCGTCCGGGAATCGGAGACACGGAGGTGGCCGAGGCGAGAGAACTCCTGGCCGCCGCCGGTTCCCTGGAGTATGCCTCGGTGATGGCGGAAAAGCACCTGCGCCTGTCCAAGGAAGCCCTCGTTCGTTTGCCGGAAGGTCCCAACCGGAACTTGCTGCAAAAGATCAATGATTTTGTGGGGAAAAGGGAGTTTTAGGAACCATGCCTATCCCGAAGAACAAAATCCCCGATGCGGCGGTTCGCCGTCTGCCCGTATATTTGCGGGCGCTGGAGGAATCCATGTCCGAGTGCGCCGTGGTCACCTCTTCGGCTGACCTGTCGGCCCGCACCGGCTTTACTTCTGAGCAAATCCGCAAAGACCTGGCTTACTTCGGAGCTTTCGGCACCCGCGGCGTCGGTTACGATACGGCTCTTTTGGCCAGGAGGATCCGCAAGATCCTGGGCCTTTCCCGGGGGGCGAAAATAATCCTGGTGGGGGTCGGCAACCTGGGAACCGCCTTTGCCCGTTACAACGCCACCTTTCCCAAGGACGTGCGGCTCGCCGCTGCTTTCGATTCCGACCCGGAGAAAATCGGGCATGGCGTCGGCGGGTTGGTCATCCAACCGGCGGATGAAATGTACGATCACATCCACCGGGAGCAGACCAAAGTGGCGGTGTTGGCGGTGCCGTCCGAACATGCTCAGGGAGTGGCGGAGGGGTTGGAGAAGGCCGGCATCGAGGCCATCCTCAATTTCACGCCGGTTAAACTGCGTTCGGGCTGCTATGTTCAGAACATCGATCTGTCGATGGAATTGCAGAGTCTGGTTTATTATACGACCTATGCCCAGCGGGACGAGATGAAGGGTAAAGCGGAGGGGTGAGCCGGGCGCCAGCGCCCGGCGGAGCGAGTGGCCGAGTGAGCTGAGCGACGAACGGTGCTTGGCGGAGCGGGCGATGAAGCGAGTGGCCGGTGCTTGCCGGACAACCCGGAAACCGGCGGAGCGCAACAAGTGAACCGACCGGAAAGCGGAGGTAGAGGAAACCTTTTCCCTTCTAGCCTATTCCGCCACCCTCAGTGGAACAGGAGGGTTTTTGATCGTCAACTTGGGACAAGGGTTACACCAACTCTTGGGGCTTTGGCAAATGAATTGGTGGCAGACGCTGGCCGCTTTTTTGGATATAGTCCTGGTGGCCTATTTCTTTTACCGTCTTTTTCTTTTGATCCAGGGGACCCAGGCCGTCGAACTGCTCAAGGGGATTTTCATCCTCCTTTTGGGGACCATCCTTTCAGCCGCCCTTCATCTGGACACCATCCACTGGCTCCTGCAGACCATCCTGATGATGCTCCTTGTGGCCCTGCCCATCGTTTTTCAACCGGAACTGCGGCGCGCTTTGGAGCATTTGGGGCGCGGCGGCTTTTTTGCCCCACCCAATTGGTCCGCCGACCAAGGAACAGCGGGCATTTTGGAAGAGGTGGTCGGGGCGGTGGAGACATTGACCAGGGGCAAAACGGGAGCCATCATCGTGCTGGAACGCGAGGTCAACCTGCAAGAATACGTGGCGACGGGGATCGGTCTTGACGCTTCGGTTTCAGCCGAACTCTTGGTGAACGTTTTTGTTCCGGGGACCCCCCTGCACGACGGCGCGGTGATCATTCGGGGAGGAAGGGTGGTTGCGGCGGCCTGTTTTCTGCCTCTGACCGGACGGACGGGCCTGGGCTCGGAGTATGGCGGGCGCCATCGGGCGGCTCTGGGTTTGGCGGAGTGCAGTGACGCCATGACCCTGGTTGTTTCGGAGGAAACGGGCACAATCTCTTTGGGAGTCGAGGGAAGGTTGATTCGCCATCTGGAGCCAAAAGCGTTGCGCCAAATGCTACAGGAAGCCTTCCCGCGCCGTTCTAAGCCGCGGGATTGGTGGCCGCGCGGCTACCGTATTTTTTGGGGCGGCGGTGAGGCTCCCGCTGCTGATTCTCCTCGTGGTCACCGCTCCGAAGGCGCCAAACGGCGCGACACGTCAGGCGGAACAACCTGCGACCCCGGGGGGGAGGATGGGGGCGGGCCGGGGCGGGAAGGTGCGGATGGTACGGGCGGAAACGGGATGGCATAAGCTGGGTGGGAAGTATGAAACGGACCGGACCAGGGGGACCGGACCGGACCAGGGGCCGGAGCACAAAGCGGACCGGAGCCTGGAGCGGACCATGGCGGATAATATTCCGGGGCCTAAGAATAAACGTTGGACGGTGCGCAGACGTTGAGAAGGATGATGAAATGAAGCTTTTCGGGACGGACGGGGTGCGTGGCGTGGCCAACGGGGTTCTCACGCCCGAAACCGCTTACCGTCTGGGTCGAGTTTTGGCCTGGCGGATGCGGGAGGCGGGCACGGAGCGAAACCCGGAGCGGGCCTTGGTTTTGTTGGGAAAGGATACTCGACTTTCCGGCGATCTGCTGGAGGCCAGCCTGGCGGCGGGGATCATGTCCTCCGGTGGTGATGTGGAAATGGTGGGTATCGTCCCCACGCCGGCGGTGGCCCACCTGGTGACCGCCGGGGGGAGCAGGGCCGGCGTCATGGTTTCGGCTTCCCACAATCCGGTGGAGGACAATGGCATCAAGTGTTTTTCGGGTGACGGCTATAAGCTGCCCGATGAGTTGGAAGCGGAAATGGAAAAAGCGGTCGGCGAACTGGCCCAGGGCCGGGATCGCCTTCCCCGGCCGCAGGGGGACCGGGTGGGTCGGTTGAGGTCGGTTGAGGTTGAAGCCAGGCGGATTTACCTGGAACATCTTGAGGCAAGCGTCCCTCGGAAGCTGGGCCGGAACCGGGGCCGCCGCCTGAAGGTCGTTTTGGATTGCGCCCATGGCAGCGCCTGTTTGGTGGCACCGCGCCTGCTTGAGGAATTGGGGGCGGAGGTCGAAGTGATCCACGGTGAACCCGACGGCTCCCGGATCAATGTGGACTGCGGATCAACCGCGCTGAGCGATTTGCAAAAGGCGGTGCTGGAGAAGGAGGCCGATCTCGGTCTGGCTTTTGACGGCGACGCGGACCGGTGTTTGGCCGTGGACGAGGGCGGACGGGTGGTGAACGGCGACTCCTTGCTGGCCGTCTTCGGACGTTTTTTGCTTCACGGTGGAAAACTGGCGGGTAAAACCGTGGTGACCACGGTCATGTCCAACCTCGGCCTCAGGGTGTTCCTGGAGGGCTTGGGGATCAGGGTTGAGGTCACGGCGGTGGGCGACCGCCATGTATTGGCAGCCCTGCGGGCAGGTGGTTATAACCTGGGGGGCGAACAATCCGGGCACCTGATCTTTAGGGACTACGCCACCACCGGCGACGGTCTGCTCACGGCCATCCAACTGTGCCGGGTGGTGGTGGAGACGCAGACGCCCTTGGGGGAATTGCATACCGGCTGGTCCAGGTTGCCCCAGGTTCTCCTCAACGTGGTGGTGGGTGACCGGACGGCCCTGCAGGGAAACCGCCGGATCGAGGATGCGGTGAAGGTGGCACAAGCGGAGTTGGGATCGGAGGGCCGGGTGTTGTTGCGGCCCTCGGGGACTGAACCGTTGATTCGGGTGATGGTGGAGGGACGGGAGGAAAAAAACATCCGGCGCATAGCCGACAGGTTGGCGGACACGGTGATGACTGAGCTTGGTTGATCGGGGGGATGGCAGGATGCGAATTCAACCGCGAAGTCGGACTTACCAACAGACCGCCGGCTGACCGGCCCGTCCGTCCGCCCGTCCGGTCGAAGCGGCGGACGGCTGATCCTTCCCCCAACAGCTTGAACAAGAAGAGGGGGGTGATGCCGAGAACAAAGACGCATAAGCGCCAGAGGTCTTTCCTCACGAAGGCTGGAAGGCGAACGCCGGACGGCGGGGAAGAGTTGACGAGGAAGGGGTTTAACGTGGAGAGTGAAGCTACGGGATGGCACTCGCTTCGCGGCGGTAATTTGGTTCCTCTCCCTCCCCGTGATCGGGGACACCGCTCAGCGGCCGAGCGGACCGCGCAAGAGCGGCGTACGAAAGAGGCCCCCTCCGCTTCACACTCCACCGGCCGCTTTGCGGTCGTTTATATCGAAATTTTCGGCGGATGCCCCGCGGTGCGGCCGTCACCGTAAAGGTTCGGCAAATCCCGGGAGTGATCCCGGAGACAAGAGGACCGGACGGTTACCGTTTCATGGGTCGAAACTCGGACCTGCGAAACGGAAAAAACTAGGGAGAAAAACCACATGTGCGGAATCGTCGGCTATGCCGGCAGCGGGGAAGCCCAGAGGTTTCTCCTCGAGGGTTTGGAAAAGTTGGAATACCGGGGTTACGACTCGGCCGGCCTGGCCATCAGCAGTCAATCAGGCGTCATCGTCCGGAAGACGGCGGGCAGATTGGAGCGCCTGGCGGCGGAGCTGGGCGCCAGGCCGGTCACCGGCATCACCGGGATCGGGCATACCCGCTGGGCCACCCACGGTGAGCCGACCACGTCCAACGCCCACCCTCACCTCGATTGTGACGAGGAGTTGGCCGTGGTCCACAACGGGATCATCGAAAACCACGCTGCCCTGCGGGACGAGCTGAAATCCAGGGGACACGTCTTCCGCTCGGCGACCGATACGGAAGTGCTGGCCCACCTGGTGGAGGAAAGTTATGCGCGGTGCGGCGACCTGCAAATGGCCTTGGCCGCCGCCCTGGAAAAAGTGCGAGGGGCCTACGCCATCGCCGTTATCTCCCGGCGGGAACCGGGGAAAATCGTGGCCGCTCGCCTCAGTTGTCCCCTGGTTCTTGGCTTCGGGGACGGCGAGAACCTGCTGGCCTCCGATATCCCGGCCTTGTTGGCTCGCACCCGTCGCATTCAGCCCATGAAGGACGGCGAGTTGGCCGTTCTCACCTGTGAGCGGGCGGACATTTTCGACCGGGAAGGCCGGACGGTCACCCGGTCCAACCTGGTGGTGGACTGGGAACCCGGGGCGGCGGACCGGGGAGGCTACCCCCACTTCATGCTCAAGGAGATCGAAGAACAGCCGCGAGCCCTGGCGGACACCCTGCGGGGGCGGCTGGATGCGGCCCGCGGACGGGTCAACCTGGACGAGGCGCTCTGGGAACCGGGTGAAATCCAGGCCCTGCGCCAGGTCCGCCTGGTTGCCTGCGGCACCGCCTACCACGCCGCGCTGATCGGCGCCGAACTGATTGAGCGTTGGGCGCGCCTGCCGGCGCGGGCGGAACTGGCGTCTGAATTCCGTTACAGGGATCCCTTGGTCGATTCCGGGACCCTCCTGGTAGCCGTGAGCCAGTCCGGCGAGACCGCGGACACTCTGGCGGCCCTGGCCGAAGGGAAGCGCCGCGGGGCCGGAACCCTGGGTGTCACCAACGTGTTGGGCAGCACCCTGGCCCGCGAGGGAGGGCGAAGCCTCCTGACCAGGGCCGGGCCCGAGATCGCCGTGGCTTCCACCAAAGCCTACACCACCCAGGTGTTGGTGCTGACCCTCTTGGCCCTCTACCTGGCCCAAGAAAGGGGACGACCGTTGCCCGCCGGTGGGGATTTCTGGCGCGAACTGCGCGGTCTGCCGGAATTGGCCACCAAAGTCCTGGCCGGGGCGGAAGCCATCCGCCGGGAAGCCCTCGCCTTCGCCGCCTGGAGCGACGTTTTCTTCATCGGGCGGGGCACCGACTATCCCGTGGCTCAGGAAGGGCAACTCAAACTGAAGGAAATATCCTACCTCCACGCCGAGGCTTACGCCGCCGGCGAACTCAAGCACGGCACCCTGGCCCTGATCGAGAACGGCGTGCCGGTGGTGGCCCTGGTCACCCAGAGGGCGGTGCGCGAAAAGACCTTGTCCAACATCCTGGAGGTCAAGGCCCGGGGAGCACGGGTGTACGGAGTGATTCGGGAAAATGACGCCGAAGCCGCCGGAATCATGGATTGGTCCGTGTCCATTCCCGCCGTCAGCGACGCCCTGACCCCGGCTCTGGCCGTGATCCCCCTGCAATTGCTGGCCTACCATGCGGCGGTGGCCAGGGGCTGCGACGTCGACAAGCCGCGTAACCTGGCCAAGAGCGTCACGGTGGAATAGCCCACGCTCCGGCCTTTGTTGGTCGGCCGACCATGGGCCGGCTGTCCTCGGCCCCGCAACGGCATTCTCCCCTCGCTTCTTGGACACAACGGGTTAAAAAACGCTCGGGGGAGGTTTTCGCTGGCCGCTGCAATGCTCCGCGGGGGAAGTCACCCCAGCCATCCCCAAGGCCATTCCTCCGGAGCAATCCTCGGCCGGCAACCCACATTGTGAAACATTTATCTTAGCCCTCGTCCGGTGCCGGTCGCGTATCCGGTGGCTACGCCGACCCTCGCCTCGCAACGGCATAAAGGACCCCGGGAGAGGGAACAATCCGGGCAAAATACCCGATGAATTTCTCCCTTGGCTGCCTTTTTTGGCTGTTTATTTTTGGTTTGGCGCGCAGTATAATATCCCGCGTTTGGAGCTGAAGGAAGGTTTCGCCTCCGTACATGCGCCCGTCGCCGTCGGCGAGGGCAAGGAACGGACCTCCAGCGAAACCTTTGACGCCCAGTTCGCCGCCGGGGGCGGCTCCCGGAACATAAAGGAGGATGATGAGGTTTGGGAGATCTGGTGGCGGTCGCGCTCATTGCCGGCACCTTCGGTTTCTTTGCGGCCCTGATTCGCCTCTTCGACGAGACCTGATCCGCAAAGACCATTGAAGGAGGTTGGGCGCCCGTGTTGGTCCTGTTGCTGCTGAGCATCCTGCTCGTCGCCTATCTGACCTACGTCATTTTCCACCCGGAAAAATTCTAAATAACCGAAATTGCGGTGACCGTGGCCAAACAAGGGAGGCGCGTTCTTGACCCTGCAAGGTTCCCTGCAAATTGTGCTCGTGGTGGCCATCCTGCTGCTCCTGGCGATTCCCCTGGGAAATTACCTGTACCGGGTATTCACCGGCAAAACGGTTTGGTTTGAGGGCGGCTTTGCCGCCGTGGAGCGTGGGCTTTACCGCCTCGTGGGAGTCAACCCCTCGGTGGAAATGGACTGGAAAGCGTACCTCAAGGCGCTGCTCATGGTCAACTTCGTCATGGCCCTCTTCGCTTACCTGATCTTCCGGACCATGGGCCGGCTGCCCCTGAATCCGGACCACATCCCGTCCATGTCCTGGCCACTGGCTTTCAACACGGCGGCCAGTTTCGTCAGCAACACCGATTGGCAAAACTACGCCGGTGAGAGCCAAATGACCATCCTGGGGCAGATGGTGGCCATCACCTTCCTCCAGTTCACGTCGGTGGTCACCGGCCTGGTGGCGGCCGTCGCCTTCCTGCGCGGGATGACCAACCGGAAGTCGCCGAACATAGGCAACTTTTGGGTCGACTTCATTCGGTCGATCACGCGGCTGTTCCTTCCCCTCTCCTTCCTGCTGGCCATCGTCTTCGTCGGCCTCGGCTTGCCCCAGACCCTGGACGGGGCCGTGACGGTTCACGCCCTCGGGGGAGGGGCCCAAACCATCTCCCGCGGGCCGGTGGCATCCCTGGAGGCCATCAAACAATTGGGGACCAACGGCGGCGGGTACTTCAACGCCAACTCCGCCCATCCTTACGAGGATCCCTCGGCCCTGACCACGGTGCTCGAGATCATCGCCATGGGCCTCATCCCCACGGCCCTGGTGGCCACCTTCGGGAAATTCATCGGGAATCGCAGGCAGGCGGTGGTTCTCTACGTCTTTCTGGCCGCCATGTTGCTGGGAGGGGCGTTCTTCGTCTATGGGGCCGAGGTCGCCGGCAACCCGCTTCTGCATCACCTGCTGGGGATCGGCGGGCCCAACATGGAAGGCAAGGAGGTCCGCTTCGGCCTGCCGCTGACCGGACTGTTCACGGCGGCGACCACCGCCTTCACCACCGGGGCGGTCAACGCCATGCACGACAGTCTCACCCCCCTGGGCGGGATGCTGCCCCTGGTCTTCATGCTGCTCAACATGGTCTTCGGCGGTGTGGGCGTGGGCCTGTTGAACATCCTCATGTTCCTCTTGATCACCGTCTTCATCGCCGGTTTGATGGTCGGGCGCACCCCCGAAATCTTCGGTAAGAAGATCGAAGTGCGGGAAGTGAAACTGGCCACCATCAGCATGTTGGTTCATCCCTTTTTGATTTTGGGGGCCACCGCGGTCGCGGTGGCCGTCCCGGCCGGTCTGGCCGCCCTCGGCAATCCGGGTTTGCACGGTTTTACGGAGGTGCTCTACGCCTATTCCTCGGCGGCGGCCAACAACGGGTCGGCCTTCGCCGGCCTGGCCGGCAACACGCTCTTCTACAACCTGACCATCGGCATGGTGATCCTGCTCGGGCGCTATGTTTCGATCATTGCCATGTTCGCCATCGCCGGATCCCTGGCCATCAAGCCGGTGACTCCGGCGGGCTTGGGTACCCTGCGGACCGACACCTTCACCTTCGGCGGAGTTTTCGTGGCCGTGGTGCTGGTCGTCAGCGCCCTGACCTTTTTCCCGGTGCTGGCCATCGGGCCGGTGGCCGAACATTTGCAGATGGTCGCCGGCAAACTATTGCCATGACCGCGGCAAGTGGCCCCGGGAAGCGCCGCCGTCGAACCGCCGGAGAGCCGGTGGTTTCTCTCCCCGCCGCCCGGGGCGTGACGCCGGCGGGGGAACCAGCCAGAAAGTGGAGGCTTGCACAACCCAATGACCAAAAGCGCCGTCAAAACCGTATCCAAGGGAATCATCCTCGGGGCCGTGGCTGATTCCTT
>JAJZBP010000052.1 GCA_021798855.1 Bacillota bacterium | reverse complement strand
TAGAAGCAGCCATCATTGAAAGAGTGCGTAATAGCTCACTGGTCGAGTGGTCCTGCGCCGAAAATTCAACGGGGCTCAAGCCCGTCGCCGAAGCCGCGGACTGGCCGCGAGGTCAGTGGTAGGGGAGCGTTGGACGCGGCGTTGAAGGGTGAGCGCAAGCGAGCCTGGAGTGCGTTCAAGTGAGAATGCCGGTATGAGTAGCGAAAAGAAGGGTGAGAATCCCTTCCGCCGAAAGCCTAAGGGTTCCTGAGGAAGGCTCGTCCGCTCAGGGTAAGTCGGGACCTAAGGCGAGGCCGAAAGGCGTAGTCGATGGACAATCGGTGGATATTCCGATACCACCACGGTTCGGCAAAGACCGATGGGGTGACGCAGGAGGGTAGGTACAGCGGGTCGACGGTCGTGCCCGTCCAAGCGAGTAGGGTAGCCCGGCAGGGAAATCCGGCGGGTGTTCTCGAGACGCGAGTGCGAGCGAAACTACAAGTAGCGAAGTGGCCGATCCCAAGCTGCCCAGAAAAACCTCTAAGGAGAACCGGGGTGCCCGTACCGCAAACCGCCACAGGTAGGCGAGGAGAGAATCCTAAGGCGCGCGGGATAACCCTCGCTAAGGAACTCGGCAAATTGGCCCCGTAACTTCGGGAGAAGGGGCGCCTCTTGGGGTGAGAGGATTAACTTTTCAAGCCTCGGGGGGTTGCAGAGACCAGGCCCAAGCGACTGTTTAGCAAAAACACAGGTCACTGCTAAGGGGAAACCCGACGTATAGTGGCTGACGCCTGCCCGGTGCTGGAAGGTTAAGAGGAGAGGTTAGCCGCGAGGTGAAGCTTTGAATTGAAGCCCCAGTGAACGGCGGCCGTAACTATAACGGTCCTAAGGTAGCGAAATTCCTTGTCGGGTAAGTTCCGACCCGCACGAATGGCGTAACGACTTGGGCGCTGTCTCGGCGAGGGACCCGGTGAAATTGAATTACCTGTGAAGATGCAGGTTACCTGCGACTGGACAGAAAGACCCCGTGGAGCTTTACTGTAGCTTGATATTGAGTTTTGGTGGCCCATGTACAGGATAGGTGGGAGGCATGGAAGCCGGGGCGCCAGCTTCGGTGGAGCCGGCCTTGGGATACCACCCTTGGGACATTGGAATTCTAACCTTGAGCCGTAAGCCGGTTTGGGGACAGTGTCAGGTGGGCAGTTTGACTGGGGCGGTCGCCTCCCAAAGAGTAACGGAGGCGCCCAAAGGTTCCCTCGGCACGGTCGGAAATCGTGCTAACGAGTGCAAAGGCATAAGGGAGCTTGACTGCGAGAGAGACATTTCGAGCAGGGACGAAAGTCGGGCTTAGTGATCCGGTGGTCCCGAGTGGAAGGGCCATCGCTCAACGGATAAAAGCTACCCCGGGGATAACAGGCTTATCTCCCCCAAGAGTCCACATCGACGGGGAGGTTTGGCACCTCGATGTCGGCTCATCGCATCCTGGGGCTGGAGTAGGTCCCAAGGGTTGGGCTGTTCGCCCATTAAAGCGGTACGTGAGCTGGGTTCAGAACGTCGTGAGACAGTTCGGTCCCTATCCATCGCAGGCGTAGGAAACTTGCGGGGAGCTGCCCCTAGTACGAGAGGACCGGGGTGGACGGACCGCTGGTGTACCAGTTGTTCCGCCAGGAGCAGCGCTGGGTAGCCATGTCCGGTCGGGATAAGCGCTGAAAGCATCTAAGCGCGAAGCCCACCCCAAGATGAGGTTTCCCATCCCGCTAAGGGAGTAAGACCCCTGGCAGAACACCAGGTTGATAGGCCGGAGGTGTAAGGCCCGTAAGGGTTTGAGCTGACCGGTACTAATCGGTCGAGGCCTTGACCTAAAAAAATACCCTGTGCAGTCTTGAGGGTGCTCAAGGCGGGTCCGGTGTACCATTATGGTACGGCTGAGGACCACGCTTTGGGGACTTAGCTTTGAAAATTGCCATAAAGTTTCCGGTGGCTAAATGCGGAGGTGCCCCACCCGTTCCCATCCCGAACACGGTCGTTAAACCCTCCAGCGCCGACGATACTCGGCGGGTAACCGCCCGGCAAAATAGGCCGCCGCCGGAATTAAATTTAGTCGAAGCCTTCGGGGAAAACCCGGAGGCTTCGGCGTTTTTTGGTGCCCTGTAAGGTGCGTGCCGGGGGGCGGGAGCCTCCCCCGACGTGCCGCCGGCACGTTGGGCGCCCCCTCCCGTGGCAAAATAGGCCGCCGCCGGAATTAAATTTAGTCGAAGCCTTCGGGGAAAACCCGGAGGCTTCGACGTTTTTTGGTGCCCCAGGACGAGATGCCGGACGGTTCCGCCGGTGCGACAACGGCGGAACCATTGATGTTGCCCTATGAGAATCGCGAAGTTTTTAGGAGGGTATTCCCGACTCATATCCAAGGGAAATTGTTATTTTTACCCTTACCGGTCGGTGAATGGTTCGAGACGAGGCTTGGGAAAACAGGTGCATGGCTGAATTCGGGGAAAATACTTAACCAAACGGAACATTTGTCCGAATAGTTATGCCCATACCGTCGGCCTGCGTTGCTCCAGGCGGAATTGCAGCGTATTGCGTCCTTGGGGATTCTGCCGTGGATATCATGTAGGCAGAACATGGACAGATTCGGGGCGTATAAGGAGAATGTGTGGCCTGGAGAGCCGTGTGGCGATAGTAACGGCGTATATTGTCCTGCGGGAGACGGTATTCTGTGATTATATCCTATTTTCAGATTGAAACGGGCTAACAACCCTTCCTGACAATCTACATTGACATGGTTTGTAACCCTGCGTATTTTGGGGATGGGAGGGTTGGCAAAAATCTTAAAGGAGGAAAGATGGGATGAGCGAGTCCGGGGTGAACGGAGTCCGGGTATCCGAGTTGGAGGGCACCATCGAAGCCGCACGGAAAGATCCGAAGGTGGCGGCCACGAGTTGGACCGCCAACAGCCGATGGCTTGGTGGCACCAAGTCGGAGGTGCAGTGTCGCCAACACACGTTGCGTTTCGACGAGCCAACGGTCGTTGGGGGCGACGACAGTCAGGTCAGTCCCCATGAAACCGTTCTGGCGGCGTATGGCGGTTGCCTTACCGTGGGAATTGCCGTCAACTGCGCCCGACGGGGGGTGGTGTTGAAAGATCTGCAGGTTGAACTGAAGGGTTCCTTGGATATCCCCGGCTTCCTGGCGATGGAGAACATTCCCGATTTCCTGGACAAGGTGCCGGGTTATAAGGAGGTGACGGCTCGGGTAACGATTCAGGCGGAGGCCGGGGAGGATATTCTCCGGGAAATCGTGAACAACGTCTTTGAGGTTACTCCCGTGGGTGGAAGCCTGAAGCGCCCGGTGAATGTGATCAATTCCTTGACTGTT
Source organism: Bacillota bacterium (assembly GCA_021798855.1). Classification (GTDB taxonomy): domain Bacteria; phylum Bacillota; class Sulfobacillia; order JAJZIM01; family JAJZBP01; genus JAJZBP01. The sequence goes on along the minus strand of JAJZBP010000052.1, from coordinate 7,804 downwards.
GAGTGAAGGTCTAAAGCGGGAGGTACGCGGCGCGGTGCTGGACCTGAAACACGACACCGAACAGCCCCTGTACACCATCGGCAGGGTGGCGGAAATGACCGGGGTGGCCCCCTCAACCTTGCGGGCTTGGGAGGATGCGTACGGGTTGTTGCATCCGGCCCGGAGCGAAGGCGGAACCCGGATCTATACCGCCGGCGATGTGGATCTGGTGCATCAAATCAAGGAGTTGCAGCAAAAGGAACACCTTGGGCTGCAGGTGATCGCCTCCCTGTTGGGTGTGAACGGGGCTGCCGAGACGGCCCCCTCGAAGCGAGGACAGCCGTCCACCATCAACCCCGAAGAATTGGCGCGCCTCTTCGCCTTGGCCAAGGACGCCGGAGTGGCCATCGAAAACGCCAGGCTCCTGGTGAAGGAACGGCATCGTTCGGCGGTGTTCCTGGCCATCACCGCGCTGCAGCACCGGTTGACCACCGCCATGTCCCGCGACGCCGTTTTTCCCTTCGTCGCCGAAGTCATTCAGAAAGAGTTGGGCTTCCCCCTGGTGAATATTTTCAGTTTGGTTCCCGGGGAGGACAAGTTGCGTCTGTTGGCGGCGGCGGGTGAACTGGCTCCGAAAGAAACGGTGGAGGTCATCTTGCGGCTGTCGCAGCGTGGGCCGAACGAGCGGGCCGCGCGCAGCGGCAAACCGCAACTCCAACCCGACCTGCGCCGAGCGAGGCACCAAGAGATGGGGCGCCTTTTTCCACGCAGTCGCTCCGAATTGGTGGTGCCCATCCTTTTGCGGGACCGGGTGCTGGGAACTTTGGATGTGCACCGCACCGTGCCGGGCGCATTTGAAGAAGCCGATCTCCTGGCCCTGCAGATCCTGGCTGAACAGGTGGCCCTGGTGTTGGAAGCGAACGCGACTTTCAGCAACCTGCAGAAGGTGAACCGTCAACTGCTGGCCGCGTTGGAAGTGAGCACCGCGCTCTCCGCCGAGTTGCACCCCGAGAAGCTGCTCGAAATGATCGTCTCGCACGCGGGGGAATTGTCCGGGGCGGAGACGGTGGCCGTACCGGTGCGTCAGTGTTGCGCCGGGGAGGAAACCGTCCGTTATGTGGCCGCTTGGGGCCGGCATGCCGACGTCCTGCGGGGTTTGGAAGTTCCGCTGGCGCAGGCTGGTTTTTGCGGTTGGGTTATTTCCCACCAAGAGCCGTTGCTGACCGATCGGGCTCAGCGGGATCCGCGAGCCAACAAGGATTTGCTCCTGCGCCTCAAAGTGAAGACTGCCCTGGTGGTTCCCATGGTCAGTCCGAGCGGTGTGGAAGGCGGGCTGACATCCTTGAACAAACGTGACGGCGGTTCTTTTACCCTGCAAGACCAACAACTTCTGCACTTGTTGGCCAACCATGCGGCGGTGGCCATGCGAAATTCCCGTTTCCTGGGTGAGGAAAAAGGGTTTCCGTACCGAGAAGGAGGGAACAAGGAGTGCGCAATAAGACCGGTATCTTAATCATGATGTGCCTCTCCATGCTTCTGGCCTATATTCCCTGGTACAATTATTCGGCGGTGGCCGGCCTTCTATCGAAGCAATACAGCCTGAACCCGATATCCGTGGGACTGGTGATCTCCGCTTTCCAGTTGGGTTATGTGGTCATGGTGCCCTTCACCGGTTGGTTGGCTGACCGCGTCGGGATCCGGTTGGTCTTGATGGTTGCGACCGCGGCCACCTTCGTGTTTTCGATGGCCTTCGGTCTTTTCGCCAACAGCTACGTCAGCATCCTGGTGCTCCGGCTCCTGACCGGCGTCGCCTGCGGCGCCATCTATGCCCCCGGGATGTCGCTCATATCCAACTGGTTTGAGCCGCGGCGGCGCGGCATGGCCATCGGAGCCTACACCGGCGCGCTCACGGCGGCTTACGCCGGCAGTTATTTCATTGCCGCGCCCATCGCCGCCGCCTACGGCTGGCGGGCCGGGATCATCTGGTCATCGCTGCCTGCCCTCCTCGGTTTCATCCTGTTGTTTTGGGTGCTGGAAGCGCCCAAGGAAGCCCACCTGGCCTACGATGGGGCCGCGGCGCCGGCGGCCATTCCACCCGAACCCTGTCCCACCGGCGGTTACGCCGGGCCCGGCTTGGTCACCCTTTCCTACATGGGCCACATGTGGGAACTTTACACCTTCTGGGGCTGGATCGGTCCGAGCATGGTGGCGGCGGCGGTGATCGGCGGAGCCAGCCTCGTTCACGCCACTGCCTTCGGCGGTATTTTAGCGGCTGCCATCATCCTGATCGGCGCGCCGGCCTGCTACCTCTGGGGCCTTTTCGCCGATCGCTTCGGGCGTTTCGCGAGTATCGTCGTTGCTTTGGTCCTGAGCGGGGTGGCCGAACTGTTGATCGGCTGGTTGGTCCACAGTCTGATCCTGATGACCCTCGTGGGCCTTTGGATCGGTTTCTGGGTGATTGCCGATTCGGCCCAGTACAAGGCTGCACTCACGGAAATGTCGGAGAAGCGGGTGCGCACAACCCTGCTGGGCTTTCAGTCGGCCTTGGGTTTCCTGATGGGGGTCTTCGGACCGGCCATCTTTGGAGCGATGGTCAAAACGGCCAACCCCGGCATAGTCAATCCGGCCGATGCCCAGGTCTGGTGGCCGGCCTTCAGTTTCCTGGCCATCTTCCCCGTCATCGGCATCCTGGCGGCCATCGGCTTGGCTCGCACCCGACAGGGTCATCTGATGACGGGCGGTCGCCACAGCGTCTCCCCTTCGCGGCCGGCGTCGGTGGCTTGAGGAGGTTATATATTGTGAGCAGCGTGCGCCGCTATTCGCCGCAAGAGATTGAAGAGTTGGTGGCCAAGGAAATCCCCCCGACGGGGGTTTCCTTGGCTTGCCGGTCGCTGCCCACCACCACCACTTGGAACAACCGGACGGTGACCGTGGACCGGGTGGTCAAGACCTCCTGCTCCCATAACTGCTACGACACCTGTGGCGTGCTGTGTTACGTTAAGGATGGGCGCCTGCTCAAGGTGGAGGGCGATCCCGATCATCCCATCAACCGGGGACGGATGTGCGTCAAGGGGTACACCTACCCGCAGCGTCTGCACAGTCCCGACCGGATCAAGTACCCCCTCCTGCGCACCGGGGAACGGGGGGAGGGGAAGTTTCGCCGGCTCAGTTGGGACGAGGCTTTCGATTGGCTGGGCGAGCGCCTGACGGCCCTGCGGGAACGGTGGGGGTCCGAGGCCCTGGCCGAGTACATTTACAGCGGGAACCGTGAGTTCTTGGCCAAGCAGATCTCCGGGCGCTTTCTTTCCCTCTTCGGCGCCTCCAAGACGGTGGGCAGTTTCTGACTGCTTTCCGGGTTGTCGGGGGCAACCGCCGTTTATGGTCGCAACCTTTCCATGCAGGCAGCGGAGGTTTGGAGCCGCCATACCGAATTGGTGATCATGTGGGGCTGCAACGCCACCGGTGCCGGTATTCACCAGGACGTCTGTTATCTGTTCGAAGCGATGGAGAGGGGCGCCAGGTTGATCGTGGTCGACCCCATCGTCACGGCCATCGCCTCCAAGGCCGACGTGCACCTGCGGCCGCGGCCGAGTACCGACGCCGCTTTGGCCCTGGGGATGATCAACCATATCGTTTCGCTTGGTCTGGAAGACCGGGATTTCATCGACCGTTACACCTACGGCTACGAGGAGTTGCAGGCCGAGGCCCGAAAATGGACGCTTGAGCGCACCGAGCAAGTCACCGGAGTGCCGGCGGCCCTTGTCGCCCAAGTGGCAGAGGACTACGCCACCCACCGGTCGATGATCGAGTGCGGCTACGGCCACCAGCGATACACCAACGGACATCAAGCCCAACAGGCCATCGCCGCTTTGGCGGCCGTCTGCGGCCACCTGGGCCAGCCCGGCGCCCACTGCAACTACATGGAGGTTGGTGCCGGCTACGCCGGGTTGTTGAATTCCGGCAAGGTCCAGAACCCGGCCGGCGCCCAGATCAAGAAAAGCCGGCTGATCAACATCAGCCTCTTCGGCCAGGCCATGCGCGAAGCCGTAGACCCGCCGATCAAGGGAGTGATCAAATGGCGGGGAACCATGATCACTCAGCATCAGGATGCCCGCCGGGTGATCGAGGCTGTGAAGAAGCTGGACTTTCTGGTTTCCATAGACCAATTTCCCTACGACGACACCGATTATTCCGATCTGGTGTTGCCGGCCTGCACCATGTATGAGCAGTGGGGAGTGCATCCATCCTACCGGCACCAATATCTGCAGCTCCAGGTACCGGTGGTGGATCCCCAATACGAAAGCATGCCGGACATCGACTTTTGGGCGGAACTGGGCCGGCGGATGGGCTACGGGGAATACTTTCCCAAGGACTACACCGGTTTGGACTGGCTCAAGGAACTCCTGCCGCCGGACTTTCCCTTCGAACAGGCCATGCATCCCAACGGACCCATTCGCCTGCCGGAGCGTTTCTGCCATCCGATTCCCAATTGGGACGGCAAGTACAACACGCCCACCGGCAAGATCGAATTGCACGCCACCGCCTACGATGAGCGGGCCAAACGCTTTCCCGGCGAATGGGATCCGGTGGCTCGGTACGTCCCCTCGGCGGAAAGCGCGGAAGGTGATCCGGAACTGGCCCGGCGCTACCCCCTCCTTTTGATCTCCCAACATCCGGGAACCCGCACCCACGACCAGTTTCTCAACCTGCCCTACATCAAGGAAATCGAAGGCCCTCCCAAGGCCATGCTGCATCCCGACGATGCCGCCGCGCGGGGGATTCAGGAGGGTGACCGGATTCGCATCTACAATGACCGGGCCGAGTCCTTCGTCCTGGCTCACGTGACTCGCAAGGTTCTCCCCGCCACGATGGAACTGGACAGCGGCAACTGGATCCGGGAAGGCGGGAATGTCAACCAACTGATTCATCAGCGCGTTGCCGGTCCCCGGGACGTGGGCCATGGGGTCATGGAGGAATACGATTTTCAGTTGGACGGACACACCACGCCCTTCTTCAACCTGCTGGTGGAGGTGGAAAAGGCATGAGCCGGGAAAGCGTGCGTCCGGAAACCATGTTGCTGGTGGATCAGTCCCGCTGTGTCGGTTGCCACGCCTGCGAAACGGCCTGCAAAATGGAGAACGATGTTCCGCCTGGACCTCGTTGGATCGAGGTGGTGGAGCATGAGACCCTGGACACGGCCGGCAACGTCGTCTTGACCTTTTTGCCCCTCAACTGCCGCCATTGCGGGGACGCTCCCTGCATAAGGGCATGCCCGACCCTGGCCCTGACGCGGGGTGAACTGGGCCTGGTGAACTTGGCGGTGGAACGCTGCATCGGCTGTGGGGAGTGTCTTTTCGCCTGCCCTTTCGGGGCTCCCCAGTTCGGTGAAGACCGGATCATGCAGAAGTGCCACGGTTGCTTGGAACGACGCAGTCAGGGTTTGCCAACGGCCTGTGAGCAGTTGTGCCCGACGCAGGCCCTGAAAAGCGGCACGCCCCGGGAACTCAGCCACCACGCGCGCGGCGCCCGCGCCGCCGCGGTGGCCTCACGGCAGGGTTGACCATGCGCCACGTCATCCTGGGGGCCGGACCGGCGGGCTTGGCGGCTCTTGCGTCGATCCGCCGAAACGACGCCGGTGCGCGGATCACCTTGGTCAGCGGTGAACCAGGCCTGCCCTATTCGCGCATGGCCCTGCCCTACTACGTCAATGGAGACCTTCCTTCCCGCCACCTTTATCCCCACCCCGCTTTATGGTATCGGCAGCCGGGGGTCGAGTTGCGTTGGGGGGAACCGGGGGAGGCGTTGGATGTGGAGCGCAGGGAGGTGACTCTCGCCGGTGGAGAGAGGCTGCCCTTCGACCGTTTGCTGGTGGCCACCGGTTCTCGGGCTCAATTGCGGGAAGCTCCCGGCATCCATCTGCCCCAGGTCCAGCTCCTTTGGACCCTGGGAGACGCGCGGAGGTTGCGGCGGCGGGCGAACGGGGCCTCGGAAGTGGTGATCTGGGGCGCCGGTATGATCGCCTTCATGACGGCCAAAGCCCTGCTCACCGCTGGACGGCGTGTGCACTTCATCTGCCGCGCCGAATACCTCCTGCGGCGGTCGCTGGATCAGGAAGCCGCCTTCTTGTTGGAAGGAGCCCTTGAACAAGCCGGAGCCGTCCTGCACCGGGGTTTGAATCTGGCCGAGATCCGTTCCGGCCCCGGGCGGCGTTGCCGGGTGCTGCTGACCGATGGGAGCGAATTGCCGGCGGATCTGGTGGTGGTGGCGCTGGGGGTGGCGCCCAACCTGGATTGGCTGGATGACGCACCGGTGCAGCGGCGTCAAGGGCTGTTGGTCAACGAGCGTCTGGAGACTTCCGCAGCCGGGATTTTCGCGGCCGGCGACGTGGCCGAGGTGCGTGATTGCGTCACCGGCGAATCGGGGGTGCCGGCGTTGTGGAGCGTGGCCACGGACCAAGGCCGAGTGGCCGGACTGAATATGACCGGAGCAACTTTGGTCTGCGACCCGGCCCTGCGGTCCAACACCATGGTGTTCCACGATTACGTGGTGGCGACCCTGGGGTGTCCACTGGTCCGCGAGAATACACGGGTCTATCGGCGGCTGGACCGGGAGCGTCGTGTCTACCGTTGTTTGGTGTTATCCGGTGGGCGGTTGGTCGGCGCGATCCTGGCGGGCGACGTATCTCAGGTCGGTTTCCTGCGGTCCGTGATCCGGCGCGGGGCCGTCCTGACGGATCCGGAAGGGTTGCTTGGGACGCCGCCCCTGCCGGGAGGTGTCCGGCCATAGAGGATACGCCCACCCTGCTCACCTTGCATTTGGATCGGTTGCATTGCGATGCTTGCGGAGAGTGTACCGCCGCCTGTGCCACAGCGGGCCGGACGGCCCGGATTCGGGTGGACCGGGGGGCCGGTGGAGGGATCGCCGCTTTTTTTTGCCGCCATTGCGGCCGCCCCCTGTGTGCGCAGGTGTGTCCAACCGCGAGCCTCGCCCTCGGGGCGACGGGGACGGTGGTGGCCCGCCCGCAGCGGTGTTTGGGTTGCCGGATGTGCCTGGTGGCCTGCCCCAACGACGCGGTGTTTTTCGACGGCGCGGGTAAATCCGACAAGTGTGATTTGTGCTTTGGTTCGCTGCGGGGGACGGATCGGCAACCGGCCTGCGTGGCGGCCTGTACTCGGGGAGCCCTGCGGCTGGTCGGCCTGCGGCACGAGAGTGCGATCCGAAGGGGGGCGGCGGCCGCCGCGAGGCAGGTGGCGTTTCGCCGATGATGGTGGTGGAAATGTGCTGTGCGCCCGGTTTGGAGGCGTCGCTATCCGGTTTGCGGTGGGGATTGAGCCGAATTTTCGCCGGGTTGGGCATCGACTGGCGTGAGGCTCCTCCCCGCGCCGTGGGGACGGAAGCGATGTGGCGGGGTTCGGCCGCCGTGCGCATGCTGCTCGGTGATTTGGCGCCGGCGGTGGGGGCAGGAGTGCTGTGGGTGGTGGACTGCCCACTGGCGGACGGGTTGCATCCTTCCCTGGCCGGAGCCACCTTGGGCCGCGTCGCCGTGGTCTCGGCCCGGTGGTCCGGGGAGGGGGAAGTGTTGTCCGTTGCTGCCCACGAGACCGGGCATCTTTTGGGCTTGGGACATTGTCGGGGGTCATGTTTGATGCATCCGGTGACCACGCCGCAGGGGGCGCGCCGCCGTGTCCTGCGCTTGTGTTCCGGGTGCCGCCGTTAAGCTGGCGGTGGGTGGGAAATAGGATGCGCAAAGGGGCCTCTCCAGTTGGAGAGGCCCCTTTGCGCATCGGCGTGAATTCGGTTAGGGCACCCCGCCTTCCGGACCGGG